>NZ_JASJXN010000009.1:0-137496 GCF_035018705.1 Undibacterium sp. RTI2.2
GATTCGCGAAGGCGGTCGTACAGTTGGTGCGGGTGTTGTTGCTAAAATCTTGGCCGATTAATTCAGTCAGAGTTCGTGACTTCATTAAGCATGAACTTGTTTTGACCTAATCGTAATTTTGTTCTTTGTTTGAAAAAATGCTACGGATATGAATTTAATATCCGTGGCTCGTTCTTTTTAGGAAATGTTATGTCTACTAATCAAAAAATCCGTATTCGTCTAAAGGCTTTCGATTACAAATTGATCGATCAGTCTGCTCTTGAAATCGTGGAAACAGCTAAACGTACTGGCGCTGTTGTTAAAGGGCCAGTGCCTTTGCCAACACGGATTCAGCGTTTTGACGTTTTGCGCTCGCCACACGTGAACAAAACTTCTCGCGATCAATTTGAAATCCGTACTCATCAACGCCTGATGGACATCGTTGATCCAACTGATAAAACGGTTGATGCCTTGATGAAGTTAGACTTGCCAGCTGGTGTGGATGTAGAAATCAAGTTGCAATAAATTTTATAGTCGCAAATAGAAAATGCTACATACCATAATTTTTAGCATTTTCAAATAAATAGTCTTGTGAAATAAAATTTAGCAAGCTATAATCGAAGGCTTAGCTGTAGATCGACATGTGTCGATCTATTTGTTTAAGTTTTTTAATAGTCAGCCTCACCCAATCGTAGGTGAGAATGGAGAAAAAAATGAGCTTGGGCCTTGTAGGTCGCAAGGTTGGCATGATGCGTATTTTTACAGATGATGGTGATTCAATTCCAGTTACTGTGCTAGACGTATCCAACAACCGCGTGACACAAATTAAAACTCCTGAAACAGATGGTTATTCCGCTGTTCAGGTAACTTTCGGCCAGCGCCGCGCATCCCGTGTAACTAAGGCGGCTGCCGGTCATCTTGCAAAAGCGGGTGTTGAAGCTGGTACTGTATTAAAAGAATTCCGTGTTGATGCTGTTAAAGCTTCTGAGATGAAGGCGGGCGATGTTGTGCCTGTTGGATTGTTTGAGGTTGGTCAGAAGGTCGACGTTCAGGGTGTGACAATTGGTAAGGGTTATGCCGGCGTTATCAAGCGCTATCATTTCTCTTCCGGTCGTGCAACACATGGTAACTCGCGTTCCCATAATGTTCCTGGTTCAATCGGTATGGCGCAAGATCCAGGTCGTGTGTTTCCTGGTAAACGTATGACGGGTCATCTTGGTGATGATAATCGTACGGTGCAAAATTTGGTGATCGCACGTGTAGATGCTGATCGTCAATTATTGATTGTTAAGGGTGCCGTGCCAGGCGCAAAAAATGGTCAGGTAATTGTATTGCCGGCTATTAAAGTTAAAACGAAGAACGGAGCTTAATTATGGAACTGAAGCTCCTAAATGCAGATGGTCAATCTGCTTCTAATGTTGTTGCTCCGGATACTATTTTTGCTCGTGACTATAACGAGGCTTTGATTCACCAAGTCGTCGTTGCTTTTCAGGCAAATGCGCGTAGCGGTAATCGCAAGCAAAAAGATCGTGAAGAAGTTCATCACACTACGAAGAAGCCTTGGCGTCAAAAAGGTACTGGCCGTGCTCGTGCTGGTATGTCATCTTCGCCACTCTGGCGTGGTGGTGGTCGTATATTTCCAAACTCACCGGATGAAAATTTTTCACACAAGGTTAACAAAAAGATGTATCGCGCTGGTATTTGCTCGATATTGTCTCAGTTGGCTCGTGAGGGTCGCCTGAGTATTGTAGATAGTATTGCTGTTGATGCGCCGAAAACGAAATTGCTGTCTGAAAAGTTGAAGACAATGGGATGTTTGGATTCAGTGTTAATTATTACTGAAGAATTCAATGAAAACTTGATGCTTGCTGCTCGCAACTTGGTAAATGTTTTGGTTGTAGAGCCTCGTTATGCTGATCCAGTTTCTTTGGTTTTCTACAAGAAAGTATTGATTACCAAGTCTGCATTGATCAAGATTGAGGAGATGCTGGCATGAACGCATTAGTTAAACATAGCGAAGAGCGCCTGATGAAGGTGTTGCTGGCTCCTGTGATTTCGGAAAAGGCGACTATGGTTGCTGAGAAAAATGAGCAGGTAGTATTTTTGGTTATGCCAGATGCTACAAAGCCAGAAATTAAAGCTGCCGTAGAATTGCTGTTTAAGGTTCAGGTTGAATCTGTTCAAGTAGCAAATCGTCTAGGTAAACAAAAACGTACTGGTAGATTTAATGGTCGCAGAAATCATACAAAACGAGCTTTTGTGTGTTTAAAGCCAGGCCAAGAAATCAACTTCACTGAAGGGGCATAAGCATGGCACTCGTTAAGATGAAGCCAACCTCGCCAGGTCGTCGTGGTATGGTAAAAGTGGTAACAGAGGGTCTTTATAAAGGTCGTCCGTTTGCCGCATTGTTGGAAAAGAAATCTAAAACTGCTGGCCGTAATAATAATGGCCATATCACTACTCGTCACATCGGTGGTGGTCACAAACAGCATTATCGTTTAGTTGATTTCAAGCGTAATAAAGACGGTATTCCTGCAAAAGTAGAGCGTATTGAATACGATCCTAATCGTACTGCACACATCGCGTTGTTGTGTTATGCAGATGGTGAGCGTCAATATATTATTGCTACTAAGGGAATGGCCGTTGGTGATCAGTTAATGAATGGTTCCCAAGCGCCGATTAAATCCGGTAATTGTTTGCCTATTCGCAATATTCCGGTAGGTACGACAATGCATTGCGTCGAAATGTTGCCTGGTAAGGGCGCTCAAATCGCTCGTACTGCTGGTGCTGGTGTCGTTCTGATGGCGCGTGATGGTACTTATGCGCAGGTTCGTTTGCGTTCAGGTGAAGTTCGCCGTATCCATATTGAATGTCGTGCAACAATCGGTGAAGTTGGTAATGGAGAGCACAATCTGCGTAAGATTGGTAAGGCTGGTGCTATGCGTTGGCGTGGTGTTCGACCTACCGTTCGCGGTGTTGTTATGAATCCTGTTGATCACCCGCATGGTGGTGGTGAGGGTAAAACAGCAGCAGGTCGTCATCCAGTATCTCCATGGGGTCAGCAAACCAAGGGTAAAAAGACTCGTCGCAACAAGCGCACGACCTCGATGATCGTCTCACGCCGCGGCAAGAAATAAGGGGTAATACATGACACGTTCAGCGAAAAAAGGGCCGTTTTGCGACGCCCACTTGGTGAAAAAAGTTGAAACTGCGCAAGCAATTAAAGACAAAAAGCCAATTAAAACATGGTCACGTCGTTCGACAATTATGCCGGACTTTATTGGCCTGACAATCGCGGTGCATAACGGTAAGCAGCACGTACCAGTTTATGTGTCCGAAAATATGGTCGGTCATAAACTTGGCGAATTTGCGTTGACTCGTACGTTCAAAGGTCACGCCGCCGATAAAAAGGCTAAGAGATAGGTGCAATGATGGAAACTAAAGCAATTCTGCGCGGTGTGCGTCTGTCTGAGCAAAAAGGTCGCCTAGTGGCAGATCTGATTCGCGGTAAAAAAGTAGATCAGGCATTGAATATCTTGGCTTTCAGCCCGAAAAAAGGTGCAACAATCATTAAAAAAGTCTTGGAATCTGCAATTGCAAATGCTGAGCATAATGATGGCGCTGATATCGATGAGTTGAAAGTAAAGACTATCTATGTTGAAAAAGGCACGATTTTGAAGCGTTTTACAGCGCGTGCAAAAGGTCGTGGCGATCGTATCTCTAAACAATCCTGTCACATATACGTGACTGTCGGTAATTAAGGAGTCGCGATGGGACAGAAGATACATCCAACCGGTTTTCGTCTTGCGGTAACGCGTAACTGGTCATCTCGTTGGTATGCAGGCAATGGTAATTTTGCTTCTATGCTTGGGGAAGATCTTAAAGTACGTGCGTATCTGAAGAAAAAACTGAAGAATGCATCAGTAGGTCGTATTACTATTGAGCGTCCAGCAAAAAATGCCCGTATTACCATTTATAGCTCCCGTCCGGGTGTTGTAATCGGTAAAAAAGGTGAAGATATTGAACTGTTGAAGGCGGATTTGGCCAAGTTGATGGGCGTGCCAGTTCATGTCAATATCGAGGAAATTCGTAAGCCAGAGATTGACGCGCAATTAATTTCCGATTCTATTGCTCAGCAACTTGAAAAACGTATTATGTTTCGTCGCGCGATGAAACGTGCTATGCAAAATGCGATGCGTTTAGGCGCTAAAGGCATTAAGATTATGTCTAGTGGTCGCTTGAACGGTATCGAAATTGCTCGTAAGGAATGGTATCGTGAAGGCCGCGTGCCGCTGCACACATTGCGTGCCGACATCGATTACGGTTTTAGCGAAGCATCTACTACTTACGGAATCATCGGTGTTAAGGTTTGGGTTTATAAAGGTGATCGCTTAGCTAATGGTGATGCGCCAGTTATAGAATCTACTCCAGAAGACGATAAGAAGCGTCGTGGTCCTCGCCGTGACGATGGCAAGCCAAGTAGCCGTCCTCGCACTAAGCGTCCAGAAGGTCAAACAACCGGTATCGCAGCAGCACCTGCAGCCAAGCGTGCTCGCACGAAAGTAGATGGCGCAACAGTTGCGGCACCGGCTGAGAAAGCAGGAGAATAATCATGCTGCAACCAGCACGTAGAAAGTACCGTAAAGAACAAAAAGGTCGTAACAAGGGGATTTCTCATTCCCGTGGTACTGCTGTTTCTTTTGGTGAGTTTGGTCTTAAGGCAATAGGTCGTGGTCGTATTACTGCTCGACAAATCGAAGCAGCACGTCGTGCTATGACTCGTCACATTAAACGTGGTGGCCGTATCTGGATCCGTATTTTCCCAGATAAGCCAATCTCTCAGAAGCCTGCAGAAGTTCGTATGGGTAATGGTAAGGGTAATCCTGAGTACTATGTTGCCGAGATTCAACCAGGTAAAATGTTGTACGAAATGGATGGCGTTGATGAAGCGCTCGCACGCGAAGCGTTCCGCTTAGCTGCAGCTAAACTGCCGTTATTGACTACGTTCGTCGTGCGTCAAGTCGGCCAATAATAGGGGTTGTAAATGAAAGTATCTGAACTCCAAGGTAAAGATCCGGCGGCGTTGGCAAAAGAACTGAATGAACTGTTGAAAGCTCAATTTAGTCTGCGTATGCAAATTGCAACGCAGCAATTGAACAATACTTCTCAGCTCAAAAAGGTTCGCCGCGATATCGCACGCGTAAAAACTGTCATGAATCAGAAGGATGCCAAATAATGAACGATCAAGTTAGTGTTCAAACAAAAGTGGCATTGAAGCGCACATTGATTGGTAAGGTTGTTTCTGACAAGATGGACAAGACTGTAACAGTAGTCGTTGAGCGTCATGTCAAACATCCTTTGTACGGTAAAATCATCGTTCGTACTAACAAGTACCACGCTCATGATGAAGCAAACCAAGCTAAGGCTGGGGATACCGTTGAAATTCAAGAGGGTCGTCCTATTTCCAAGACTAAAGCTTGGACTGTGACGCGTGTGGTTCAAGTCGCACAAGTTTTATAAAGTTATTGCACAATTTGTTTTTTGATGTAATAATAGTTGGCTGTCATTTGCAAATTATGTATGTGGCAGCCTAAATGCCTTTCGCAGAATGAAAAACGTTTGTGAGAGTAATTAAAAATTCGTCCACCTAATCAGTTGGCTCGTGCATTGTTTGTTGTGTATTGGGTTGGCTGGCAGGACCAAAACTGACTACAGATTTGCATCGTGCGGATTGTGTGGATTAAGTTGGGAAAGAGAACATTATGATTCAAACAGAAAGCCGGCTTGAAGTGGCTGATAATACTGGTGCGCGCGAAGTTTTGTGCATTAAGGTATTGGGTGGCTCTAAGCGTCGTTATGCGGGTATAGGTGATGTAATTAAAGTCACTGTTAAATCTGCTGCGCCTCGTGGTCGTGTAAAAAAAGGTGAAATTTACAATGCTGTTGTTGTGAGAACTGCTAAGGGTGTTCGTCGTCAAGATGGTTCCTTGGTTAAGTTCGATAGCAATGCTGCAGTTTTGTTAAATGCAAAGTTAGAGCCTATAGGAACTCGTATTTTCGGCCCAGTGACACGTGAATTGCGTACTGAGCGCTTTATGAAAATCGTTTCGCTAGCTCCAGAAGTGCTGTAAGGGGTTGTGATGAACAAAATTCGTAAAAACGATGAAGTCATTGTCTTGACAGGTAAAGACAAAGGTAAGCGCGGTCAAGTGCAGCAATGCGTAGACGCGAATTACATAGTTGTGGCAGGTGTCAATGTTGCAAAAAAAGCGACTAAGCATAATCCAATGACTGGGGCAGTTGGTGGCATCGTTGATAAATTGATGCCGATTCATGTTTCCAATGTTGCAGTATTTAATGCGGCATCTGGTAAAGCAGATCGTGTAGGCTTCAAGGTAGTGGATGGTATAAAAATCCGTATCTATAAGTCTACCGGTGAAGTTGTGAAGGCGTAACATCATGGCTCGTCTACAAGCATTTTATAAAGAAAAAGTTGTTGCAGATTTGACAGAGAAGTTTTCTTACAAGTCTCCAATGGAAGTGCCTCGGATATTAAAAATCACCCTAAATATGGGTTTATCAGAAGCAATTGCTGATAAAAAGATTATTGAGCACGCTGTTGGTGATTTGACTAAGATTGCTGGTCAAAAGCCAGTGGTAACTAAGGCGCGTAAAGCGATAGCTGGTTTTAAAATTCGCGAAGGTTATCCAATCGGTTGTATGGTGACCTTGCGTGGCGCTCAAATGTATGAATTCCTAGATCGTTTCGTAACTGTGGCTTTGCCGCGTGTACGTGATTTCCGTGGTGTGTCTGGTCGTGCGTTTGATGGTCGTGGTAATTATAATATCGGTGTCAAGGAGCAAATTATTTTCCCTGAGATTGAGTACGACAAGATCGACGTGCTGCGTGGTATGAATATTAGTATCACGACGACAGCAAAGACCGACGAAGAAGCGAAAGCTCTTCTCGCCGCATTTAAATTTCCGTTCAGAAACTGAGGTCGCCATGGCAAAATTGGCACTGATTAATCGTGAGCAAAAGCGTGCAGACCTTGTGAAGAAATTTGCTGGTAAACGCGCCGAATTGAAGGCCATCATTGATGACCAATCAAAATCTGAGGAAGAGCGGTATGAAGCTCGCCTTAAATTGCAGGCATTGCCACGTAACTCTAATCCGACTCGTCAGCGCAATCGCTGCGCCTTGACAGGTCGCCCACGTGGCACATTCCGTAAATTCGGTTTGGGCCGTATTAAGATCCGTGAGTTCGCTATGCGTGGCGAAATTCCGGGTATGACTAAAGCCAGCTGGTAATAGGAGAATATGCAATGAGTATGAGCGATCCTATCGCCGATATGCTGACCCGCATCCGTAACGCGCAAGTTGTAAAAAAAACTGCAGTTGCTATGCCATCTTCCAAAGTAAAGATTGCAATAGCAAGCGTACTTAAAGATGAAGGTTACATTGAGGATTTCGCAGTTATTGAAGCTGCGGGTAAGTCCGAATTAAAAATCGGTTTGAAATATTACGCAGGACGTCCTGTTATTGAGCGCTTGGAGCGTGTTTCTCGCCCTGGTCTTCGTATTTACAAGGGTAAAGACGAGATTCCAAGTGTTATGAACGGTTTGGGGGTGGCGATTGTTTCGACACCAAAAGGCGTTATGACTGACCGCAAAGCACGCGCAACCGGTGTCGGTGGCGAAGTTATTTGCTACGTCGCCTAAGGAGTGCAAGATGTCTCGAGTAGGTAAAATGCCAATCGCTTTGCCAGCAGGATCTGAAGTTAAGATTTCAGCAGAGCAGATTATAGTAAAAGGCCCGATGGGTGCGCTTACACAGAACTTAAACGGTTTGGTGAAAGTAGTTAATGACAACGGAACTTTGAGTTTTTCACCCGCTAATGACGGTCGTGAAGCCAATGCAATGACGGGTACTTTGCGTGCTCTAGTCAACAACATGGTCAGCGGCGTTACTAAAGGATTTGAAAGAAAACTCAACCTGGTTGGAGTTGGTTATAAAGCCCAAGCACAAGGCGATAAATTAAATTTGTCCTTGGGGTTTTCTCATCCAGTTGTGCACCAAATGCCAGAAGGCGTAACGTGTGCTACACCAACGCCTACCGAAATCCTGATTAAAGGGGTTAATAAGCAACAGGTAGGTCAAGTGGCAGCTGAAGTCCGTGCATACCGCAGCCCAGAGCCGTACAAAGGCAAGGGTGTCCGCTACGCGGACGAAGTGGTTGTGATTAAAGAAACCAAGAAGAAGTAATAGGGGTTGACGATGGATAAGAAACAATCACGTCTGCGCCGCGCGACTCAAACCCGTGCCAAGATCGCAGAGCTCAAGGTTATTCGCCTTGCAGTGCATCGCACAAATCTGCATATCTATGCGAACATCATTGGCCCTGATGCCAAGGTGTTAGCATCGGCATCTACTTTAGAGGCTGAAGTGCGCGCAGAGTTGGCAGCAGTATCTGGCAATGGCGGTAACGCAGCAGCTGCAACTTTGGTTGGTAAGCGTGTTGCAGAAAAAGCGTTAAAAGCAGGGGTTACCGAAGTCGCGTTTGATCGCTCCGGTTTCCGTTACCATGGTCGCATCAAGGCGTTGGCGGAAGCTGCGCGTGAAGCTGGCTTGAAGTTCTAAGGAAAATTCGTCATGGCAAAAATGCAAGCGAAGATGGCGGCTGATAAGCCCGATGATGGCATGCGCGAAAAAATGATCGCGATTAACCGAGTAACCAAAGTGGTTAAAGGTGGTCGTATCATGGGTTTCGCTGCACTGACAGTAGTTGGCGATGGTGATGGCCGTATCGGTATGGGTAAAGGAAAATCGAAAGAAGTTCCTGTAGCCGTACAAAAAGCGATGGAAGAAGCTCGCCGTAAAATGATAAAAGTCACTCTCAAAAATGGCACATTGCAGCACGCTGTCATTGGACAGCATGGTGCGTCGAAAGTGATGATCATGCCTGCTAAAGAGGGTACTGGCGTGATTGCTGGTGGTCCAATGCGCGCGATTTTTGAAGTGTTAGGTGTAGTAAATGTTGTTGCTAAATCCAACGGCTCTACTAATCCCTATAATATGGTTCGTGCAACTTTGGATGGTTTGTCCAAGATGAGCACGCCATCAGAAATTGCTGCTAAACGTGGCAAGACCCTAGAAGAAATTCTGGGCTAAGGTGATTGAAATGACAAATACAGTAAAAATAACTTTAGTCAAAGGTCTGATCGGGACTCGTGAGTCCCATCGTGCTACAGTTCGCGGTTTGGGCTTGCGTCGTGTGAATTCAGTTTCTGAATTACAAGATACACCATCAGTACGCGGCATGATCAACAAAGTCTCGTATCTTGTGAAGGTTGTATCGTAAGCTCTCAGGCTTATGATCGGAGCAAATTATGGAATTAAATACAATACAGCCGGCTGATGGCGCTAAACACTACAAACGTCGTGTGGGTCGTGGTATCGGTTCTGGTTTGGGTAAGACAGCAGGCCGTGGTCATAAAGGTCAAAAATCTCGTTCAGGCGGTTTTCACAAAGTTGGCTTCGAAGGCGGTCAAATGCCTTTGCAACGTCGATTGCCTAAGCGTGGTTTTAAATCCTTGGCTACTCCATATAAGGCGGAAGTTAGATTGACAGATCTGGAGAATTTACCAGTTTCTGAGATCGATATCCTAGCTTTGAAACAAGCCGGTGTAGTTTCTGAGCTCGCACGCGTAGTTCGCGTGATTATGGCGGGAACAATCACTAAAAAAGTAACTTTGAACGGTTTGATCGCCACTAAAGGCGCAAGAGCCGCAATCGAAGCTGCTGGCGGCACAGTCGCTTAATCAGTGCGGACACTGGAGCAATAATTGGCAACATCTCCACAGCAGGCTAAAAGTGCAGCTAGCGGTTTTCCTTGGGGAAGACTATGGTTTTTACTAGGTGCACTTGTCGTATATAGGGTTGGCGCTCACATACCAGTCCCTGGTATAGATCCAACGTCTCTGGCTGAATTGTTTAAACAAAACCAAGGTGGTATTCTTGGAATGTTTAATATGTTCTCCGGTGGGGCTTTATCACGTTTTACGATATTTGCCTTAGGCATCATGCCGTATATTTCTGCATCGATCATTATGCAGTTAATGTCAATAGTTTCACCACAGCTAGAGGCCTTGAAAAAAGAAGGCGAATCTGGACGTCGGAAGATTACACAATATACACGTTATGGTACTTTGTTGTTAGCAACGATACAGGCATACTTCATCGCTTTTGGATTAGAGGCACAACCTGGGTTGGTAATTGATCCTGGAATGGCATTTCGATTCACTACTACAGTGACTTTGGTTACTGGAACCATGTTTTTGATGTGGTTGGGTGAGCAGATTACTGAACGTGGACTCGGCAACGGTATATCAATTATTATTTTTGCTGGTATTGCCTCTGGATTGCCAAATGCGGTGGCTAGTCTATTTGAATTAGTTCGTACTGGATCAATGCATTATGTATCCGCTATGCTGATATGCTTAATCGCAGGCGCTGTTACTTTTCTTGTTGTTTTTATCGAGCGTGGTCAACGTAAGATATTAGTCAATTATGCTAAGCGTCAGGTTGGAAATAAAGTTTACGGTGGGCAGAGTAGTCATCTGCCTTTGAAGTTGAATATGGCAGGGGTTATTCCTCCAATATTTGCTTCTTCCATCATCTTATTCCCGGCAACGATTACTAGCTGGTTCACTAAGGGTATGGATTCTTCAGAGAGTGGTTTCATACGCTTTTTGAAAGATTTGTCAGCTTCAATGGCACCTGGCGAACCTATTCATGCATTGTTGTACGCAGTAGCTATTATCTTCTTTTGTTTTTTCTATACTGCTCTAGTTTTCAACAGTAAAGAAACAGCAGATAACCTGAAAAAGAGTGGTGCGTTTGTGCCGGGTATACGTCCAGGTGATCAGACTGCTCGTTATATCGATAAGATTTTGATGCGCTTGACTTTAGCTGGGGCGGTTTACATTACTTTAGTATGCTTGTTACCAGAATTTTTAATAGCGCGTTGGAAAGTACCATTTTCGTTTGGTGGTACATCCTTATTAATTATCGTAGTAGTTACGATGGATTTTATGGCTCAAGTACAAAACTATGTGATGTCACAGCAATACGAATCGCTTCTTCGTAAAGCAAATTTCAAGGGCGGAATTCCTTCTAGGTAACGCCCAGAGGAACAGCAGATCGAATGGCAAAAGACGACGTTATACAAATGCAGGGTGAGATTTTAGAGAATCTTCCAAATGCAACATTTCGAGTTAAGTTGGAAAACGGGCATGTTGTACTTGGCCATATCTCAGGAAAAATGCGTATGAATTATATTCGCATCTTGCCTGGCGATAAGGTGACAGTAGAATTGACGCCTTATGATTTGAGCCGGGCGCGAATAGTGTTCCGTACTAAGTAAACAAGTAACTAGAAGGAAAGAGGGCAAAAATGAAAGTTCTCGCATCAGTAAAGCGGATTTGCCGCAACTGCAAGATCATCAAGCGCAAAGGTGTAGTTCGTGTGATTTGCACAGAACCACGCCATAAACAGCGTCAAGGTTAATTGACGTTATTTGACGAGGAATAACGAATGGCACGTATCGCAGGGGTTAATATCCCAAATCATCAACATACCGTAATTGGCTTAACTGCTATCTATGGTATTGGCCGCCCGCGCGCACAAAATATTTGTGTGGCTACCGGTGTTTTGACCAGTAAAAAGGTTAAAGATCTGGACGACAACGAACTAGAGAAACTCCGTGACGAAATTGCAAAATTCGTCGTAGAGGGTGACTTACGTCGTGAACTCTCGATGAATATCAAGCGTTTGATGGACTTAGGTTGCTACCGCGGCCTGCGTCATCGTAAGGGCTTGCCTTGCCGTGGTCAACGTACACGTACGAATGCTCGTACACGTAAGGGTCCACGTAAAGCAGCGCAATCTTTGAAGAAATAATCTAGGAAACTAGATTCAAGGAAATATTATGGCAAAAGCACAAAATAACGCAGCCGCAGCCCGCGCTCGTAAAAAAGTTAAAAAGAACGTTGCAGAGGGTATAGCTCACGTGCACGCCTCTTTTAATAATACAATCATCACGATCACTGATCGTCAAGGCAATGCGCTTTCTTGGGCAACTGCTGGTGGTGCGGGTTTTAAAGGTTCGCGTAAATCTACACCGTTTGCAGCTCAGGTTGCAGCGGAAGCAGCTGGTAAAGTCGCTGTTGAATGCGGTATCAAAAATCTGGAAGTTCGTATCAAGGGCCCTGGTCCAGGACGTGAATCTTCAGTACGCGCTTTGAATAACCTTGGAATTAAAATTTCCTTGATTCAAGACGTTACACCAGTCCCACACAATGGTTGCCGTCCTCCTAAACGTCGTCGCATCTAATAGCTAAGATATCGAAAGATATCGCTGCTAGCTTTTTATCGGTTTAGCCGTTAAAATACAGCCCGCCAATGAAATTGGTGGGTTTTGTGTTGTATCGATTATTATTTTAAGACCACCGTCTGGTTGTCAGCAGATCAGACTAGCGCAGCGGAGTAATGTCTCTGCTCTGCGTCATTAAACAAAGGAAATTACCGTGGCACGTTACATCGGACCAAAAGCAAAATTATCCCGCCGTGAAGGTACGGATTTGTTTCTTAAAAGCGCTCGTCGCTCTTTGGATTCAAAATGTAAGTTAGACGCAAAACCAGGTCAACATGGTCGCACTTCTGGTGCTCGTACCTCTGACTACGGTAATCAATTGCGTGAAAAGCAAAAAGTTAAACGTATGTACGGTATTTTGGAACGTCAGTTCCGCCGTTACTTCGCTGAAGCTGACCGTCAAAAAGGTAACACTGGTGAAACTCTGCTTAAGTTGCTGGAGTCTCGCTTGGATAACGTCGCTTATCGTATGGGTTTTGGTTCTACCCGTGCTGAAGCGCGTCAATTGGTCAGCCATAAAGCATTCACTGTTAATAATATCGTCGTTAACATTGCTTCTTATCAAGTTAAAGCTGGTGACGTTGTTGCTGTTCGTGAAAAAGCGAAAAAGCAAGTGCGTATTGCCGAAGCTTTGTCTTTAGCAGAACAAAATACTATGCCTTCTTGGGTTGCGGTTGATTCCAAGAAAATGGAAGGCACTTTCAAGTCCATGCCAGATCGTAGCGACATCGCTCACGACGTTAATGAATCTTTGATCGTTGAATTGTATTCACGCTAATATTCAAGTTTCACTGCCTGCCTATTTTTGATAGGCAGGCTTTTTTCTTTAATGCCATCAGCCTTATCGGTGTAACGAGCCGAGGGTATTGACAAGGACATTGCAATGCAAAACAATCTGTTGAAGCCACGTATTATTGATGTGGAAATGTTGGGCGCTGGTCATGCAAAAGTGACTATGGAGCCGTTTGAACGTGGTTATGGTCATACATTGGGTAATTCATTGCGTCGTGTTTTGTTATCTTCTATGGTTGGTTATGCCCCAACTGAAGTAACTATCGCTGGCGTAGTTCATGAATATTCATCTTTGGATGGCGTTCAAGAAGACGTAGTTGATATGTTGTTGAATTTGAAGGGTATCGTCTTCAAATTGCATAATCGTGATGAAGTTACGCTGACATTAAAGAAGGATACTGAAGGCGCTGTATTGGCTTCGGATATCGATTTGCCACATGATGTAGAGCTGATTAATCCAGATCACGTTATTGCGAACCTGACTGCCGGTGGCAAGTTAGAGATGCAAATCAAAGTTGAAAAAGGCCGTGGTTATGTGCCAGGTAACGTTCGCCGTTTGTCCGAAGATGCGAATAAAACAATTGGTCGTATGATTCTGGACGCATCGTTTTCGCCAGTGCGCCGCGTTTCTTACGCAGTAGAGTCAGCTCGTGTTGAGCAGCGTACCGATTTGGATAAACTGGTCATTAACATTGAGACCAACGGTGTCATTACACCTGAAGAAGCGATTCGTCAGTCTGCACGTGTTCTGGTTGACCAATTGAATGTATTCGCAGCTCTGGAAGGTACCGAAGCTGCTGCTGAAGCGCCATCCCGTGCGCCGGCTGTTGATCCAGTATTGTTGCGCCCAGTTGATGATTTGGAATTGACGGTTCGTTCAGCAAATTGCCTTAAAGCAGAAAATATTTACTACATTGGCGATTTGATCCAACGTAGCGAAAACGAACTGTTGAAGACGCCAAATCTGGGTCGCAAATCTTTGAACGAAATCAAAGAAGTATTGGCGTCTCGTGGCTTGTCTTTAGGAATGAAGCTGGAAAACTGGCCACCTGCTGGCTTGGAAAAATAATTGGTTGTAACGGCTGTGTGGCAAATGTTTAATTAATATTTTGCCGCGCAGTCGTATTAGTAGACTAACTGTAATAGATAGTTTTTGTAATTTGAAGTGCCAAGCAATTACCGGCCCGCGCTGCACAATGCAGTGATAGAAGAGCTGGAATTTTTTTAAAAATCTGAAAGGAAATATCATGCGTCATCGTCACGGCTTACGTAAGCTGAATCGTACTTCTTCCCACCGTTTGGCTATGTTGCGCAACATGACAGTATCGTTGCTGCGCCACGAAGCCATCAAAACAACTTTGCCAAAAGCAAAAGAACTGCGCCGCGTTATCGAGCCGATTCTGACTTTGGGTAAAACAGATACATTAGCGAACAAGCGTCTGGCGTTTTCTCGTTTGCGCGATCGCGAAATGGTCTTGAAATTGTTTGCTGAATTAGGCCCACGTTATGCAAATCGTAATGGTGGCTATCTGCGTATTTTGAAAATGGGTTTCCGTGTTGGCGACAACGCGCCTATGGCCTACGTAGAATTGTTAGATCGTCCAGAAGTCACGGACGTAGATGCAGCTCCAACAGCAGAATAATTTGTTGTTTGCATCAAAATATAGAAAGCCAGGCTAAGCCTGGCTTTTTTATTGTCTCTATCGATTTGGGCAGATATTCTCATTGCTTGTTAAAATGCAAGACTAATTTTTATTTTGAGAAATAGAAACGATCGTCTTGCTGGTGATTACCCAGTTTTTGATGAGAGAGCGGTAACACCAAATATTTTGTGTTTATAAATATGAAGGTAGTATCTGTGAACCTCATATCAAAAATACTATTTGGACATCGTCAGTATTTGGCACAACAATTATCCATTGTGTTTGGATTTTTGATCAAATTAACCAATGCAGATTGCGATGAGTTATTAGCGATTATTTAAAGATCGCATCAGCAGGAAATACCGCAAATTATCACCACCTTCAATTGCGCACGAAACACCTGTTTGTGTGCGACGGATCATCCAAGAAATAGGACTTGCATGAAGATTCAATATTCCAACGAGAAAAACACGTTCAATCGCTATCTTAATCAGTTACGTATTCAATTTGCTTGTGTTGCGGCGATGATATTGCTTTGCTTTGGTTTTTCATCTGTTGCGGTTGCGGATGATTTTTTAGATCCCGAAGTCGCCTTCAAAGTCAGCGGTAAGATGATCGAGCCTGGCGTAGCAGAAATCAACTTCAACATTGCTGATGGATATTACCTGTACCGCGAACGCTTCAAGTTTGCGTCGGATAATGCAAAGCTGGGCGATGTCGTGATACCTAAAGGTAAAGTTAAGTTTGATGAGACCTTTCAAAAAGAGGTTGAAACTTATCGTCATAGCTTAGTCGTCAAAGTTCCCGTACAAGCTTCAGGTGACTTCACACTCAAAGTCACTAGCCAAGGTTGTGCTGACCAAGGTCTGTGTTATCCACCGCAAGATGCTTTAATTAAGTTGTCGATCGCCGATGCTCCAGCCAAATCGGACGTCGCAAATACCGCAGATGATCATAGCGCTGATACTGAAATCCACAGCATTAGTGCAGCATTAAAAAGTGGCAAGCTGATCGTTATCCTTCCTTTATTTTTATTACTTGGGCTTGGTCTCTCATTTACGCCTTGCGTATTGCCTATGGTGCCAATTTTGTCGTTCATTATTGTCGGCGAGGGTACCTCAGTCCGCCGCAGCCGTGGCTTTTTGCTATCCTTAGTGTATTCATTGGGGATGGCTCTGGTTTACACCGCATTAGGTATTGGTGCTGGTTTGGTAGGCGAAGGTCTTGCGGCAACACTGCAGAATCCTTGGGTGCTAGGTACGTTTGCATTGCTGATGGTAGTTTTGTCTTTGTCGATGTTTGGGGTTTATCAATTGCAAGTACCGGCGGCTTTACAAACCAAGCTCACCGTTGCTTCTGAGGGTCAGCGTAACGGTAAGTTATTTGGTGTATTCGTCATGGGGGCAATTTCTGCATTGATCGTTGGCCCTTGTGTGGCTGCGCCGCTGGCAGGTGCCTTGGTTTATATTAGCCAGACCCGCGACGTCGTGGTGGGCGGTTTTGCTCTGTTTGCAATGGCAATTGGTATGAGTGTCCCACTATTGCTTGTTGGCTTATCCGCAGGTAGTTTATTGCCACGCGCGGGTGCGTGGATGGAAAGCATCAAGCGTTTCTTCGGCGTGCTGATGCTGGCGATGGCATTGTGGATGGTTTCGCCTGTGATCCCAGTATGGGTGCAGATGATTGCGTGGGCGGTGCTGGTGCTTGGCTATGCAATTTTCCTATTGTTCTTGCACAAAGGTAATTTGTATTCCAAAGGATTCGCTGTGATCTTTGCTGTTCTGGGGCTAATTCAGTTGGTTGGTGTGCTCACAGGTGGTCGTGACGTGTTTGCGCCATTGTCGCATTTGACCGGTAGCGAAAAGCATGGCGTGACTTTCACCCGTGTGCGCTCTGTCGCAGAATTAGATGCTGCCCTGGCGCAATCAAAAGGTAAAGCGGCGCTATTAGATTTTTATGCTGACTGGTGCGTCTCTTGTAAAGAGATGGAAAAATTGACTTTCACCGATGATAAAGTGAAGGCAAAAATGGACCAGATGTTATTGCTGCAAGTCGACGTCACCGCCAATAATGCAGATGACAAAGTATTACTGAAACGCTTTGGTTTGTTTGGTCCGCCTGGGATTATTTTCTTTAATCAGCGCGGAGAAGAAATTACTGGTGGACGTGTGATTGGTTACCAGAATGCTGAGAAATTTCTAAAATCGATTACTGCTTTTGAAGCATCGCGTTAAGTCTTTAGAGCAAGGTAATGCCTTTGAATAACGGCGATATAACGTCGATATAACAGCTAAGATATAAGCAAGCAACTACTCTGTCCTTGAAACGGGAGCGTACAAGTTCTATAGTCTTTAACTTAACAGTTGAATGGAGAATGAAATGACTTTACGTTTAGGTGATACCGCTCCCGATTTTGAGCAAGATTCTTCGATAGGGAAATTGAATTTCCATGCCTGGGCAGGTGATTCTTGGGTGGTACTTTTTTCACACCCTGCCGATTTCACCCCTGTCTGCACTACCGAACTAGGACTAACCGCCAAGCTGAAGCCTGAGTTTGATAAGCGCAACGTAAAAGCGATTGCCTTATCAGTAGATGGCGCAGAATCTCATTTGAAATGGATCAAGGATATTGAAGAGACGCAAAAGACGGTCGTCGGCTTTCCTATCGTTGCCGATGCGGATCGCAAAGTTGCGGCGCTATACGACATGATTCATCCGAATCAATCTGAAACGGTCACTGTGCGCTCATTGTTCGTCATCGATCCTAAGAAAAAAGTTCGTCTGATCATCACCTATCCGCTGACGACGGGTCGCAACTTTGACGAAGTTTTGCGTGTGATTGATGCCTTGCAATTGACTGATGGCTATACCGTAGCAACGCCTGGTAATTGGCGTGACGGCGATGATGTCATCATCCCTTTATCGATTAAAGATGAAGAAGTGATTAAGCAAAAATATCCAAAAGGATACACATCGCCAGTGCCGTATTTACGGATTACGCCGCAGCCGAATAAGTAATTGTGTCGATACTCTCAACGAAAATGCCCCGTTATTGCGGGGCATTTTTTATAGTGGTTTGCGCTGATAGCGCTACTATCTTACTGGCACAACCATCTCCGCGTAATCGTATAAGGCACCTAGAATTTCTTCATCACTTTCACTAGCAGTGTCGGACAACTGATCAATCTGATTGAAAAAATCATCCACCGTCCGTGCTTTGCCAGCACCGTCTAACATACGGGCGATGCGGTGTTCTTCCCACTGTGCTTGTTCAGCTTCGCTTAAGCTATCCGGGAAATTGCGGGCGCGATAACGAAATACTAATTCTGCTAAACGACTATCTTGAAAATCAGGATGTGTCTTAGCGAGTTGTGCAGGACTCATATTACGTAGTTCATTCAGCAGGCGCCTGTCACCCGCGCCTATAAATCCGCCATAAAGATCCTCATCAACATCCGCCGCCTCGTGCTGTGGGCGTGCATAGACTTGCTCCCACAGCGTACGCATGGCATCAGCTTGATCTGCCATTAACGTAGCCGCTTTTTGTGCATGCTGGTGGACTTGCGTCAGATCGATTTGCCAGCGCTCTGCCATTGGCGCGGATAAAGTTTTTAAGTTGCCGATCACGATGGGGGATTTGTTCAGGTGAATTGTCTTGACTGGCAAGCGTGTGACGCCCTCAGGCAGATCGTCAGTTTTGCTGAACATGCGTAGTTGTATGCTGGCTGCATCGAGCGTCGCCAATTCAGACGGATCATGCGCCAGATCCCAGGCGATCACTTCATTTTTATTTTTGGGATGGATCGTTAACGGCCACATCACAGCAAGGCAACCGCGCTCGGTAGGAAACATGCCGGATACGTGCAGAAAAGGTTTGCCTAGCAGCGGTACGCCGATCTCATTCGCCGCTTTTTCTTTTTTATGCAGCGCCAGACAAAACTCAAATAACTTAGGCTGATGCTGGCGCACCAGGCGGGCGAGGGCAATGGTTGCACGCACATCGGATAAGGCATCATGCGCTGATTCATGCGCAATGCCATTCGCAGCGGTCAGGTGTTCTAAGCGGAAACTCGGCTTGCCATCGTCATTCGTCGGCCAATGTATGCCCTCTGGTCGCAGCGCATAGGTCGTGCGCAGCATATCCATAATGTCCCAGCGCCCGCACTGGTTTTGCCATTCCCGCGCATAAGGATCGATCAGATTGCGCCAGAACATAAAGCGCGTGATCTCGTCATCAAAACGGATCGTGTTATAGCCAACACCGATGGTGCCAGTGTGCGCGAGTTCTGCCTCTATTTTTGCTGCAAACTCGTATTCAGGGATGCCGCGTTCCAGACTGGTTTGCGGGGTGATATGAGTGATCAGGCAGGACTGCGGGTCGGGTAAAAAATCATTCGCTGGCTGGCAGTACCACATCATGGGCTGACCAATTTCGTTCAACTCAGCATCGGTGCGGATTGCGGCAAATTGGGCAGGACGATCACGCCTTGCTTGCGCGCCAAAGGTTTCGTAATCGTGCCAGAGGAAGGTGGTTTCTTGCATTGGTCGTTTTTATCTGTACAAAAAATGTAAACAAAAATTAAAAATAAGGGGAGTATATTTTATTGTCCAGAGAAAGTCTGGACAATAGAGCATATTATCGATGTACACCTACCCAGTATATGGCTATAGTACGCCAATTGGATTAATCTCGCCGTTTGCTGGCTTTGTCTTCCAGGTAGCGCTGGCTACGGAAATACAGCAATAAAATAATCACAATCGCTAGCATCATACCCATGGTGATCCAGAATCCTGCAGCATGTTTCAGCAAAGGCATCTCAACAAAGTTCATCCCAAAAATGCCGGTGATTAAGGTCAACGGCATAAACAAGGCGGTGATGACGGTCAGCGTGCGCATGATTTCGCTGGTGCGGTGGGCCATTGCCGAGAAGTGGATTTGCACTGCTGACTCTAAAGATGCCTCCAGCCGCCGCGCATGGTTCAGAACACGGCTGATGTGTTCCATCACGTCGTTGGTGCGCACCAGTAGCAAATCTTTGGCACGACCGTCGCCACTATCGCTGCCGTCATGCGTATCTACAATGTGATCGCGCAGCTCTTGCAGGGCGTCACGCTGCTCCTCGCACAGGCTGTCGAGCTTGCGCAATTCAATGCGTGAATCCAACAAGGCAAACCAATTCTTAAAAGGCCGGCGCGGATCGAGCAAGGCATGCTGCCAGCGGTCAAGCTGTTGGGTCAGCGGTTGACGCAGTTCCAGATATTGATCAACCATCGCATTGAGTATGCGCAGCATTAAATCTTCTGGCGAGCAAGGCAGGCGGCTGGAGTGACCATTACCTTCTGCCTTATGTTTGTAATTAAGCAAACGGCTACGGGCATTGTCGATGGTGCGACTTTTGACTGAGCGCACGGTGACCAAGGCATTTCCCATCAAAAAAAACGATACTGGCACCGTCAATAGCTTGTTGAGTACAGCAGGGATTTTTCGCTTTTGAATCTCGTTTGTTTCTGCGTTAGGGATTGCTGCTGCTTCACCATTCAGTGCAAGTTTGCGGAATACCACCATCTCATAATCTTGTGTCGCATCGAAGTAGGACGGATGCGTCAGGTTGACAGCGTCTTTTAAATGCAAATCATAAATTTGCGTGCCGGTGATGCGAGTGACTTCTTCGCGCCAGGCTTCGGGATCAAGGTTCACTTCATCATGCGTCGCATCTAGCCAGACAAATCCTGCCGGCTTAATGGAGGCATCAGGATTAAGTAAAACTTGCGTGTCATTGATGTGAAAAATATCCATACGAATGATTACTTTTTAAAAATCAGCCACAGCGCGGCAAGAGAAATAATACAGGTCGATGCTATCGCTATTTGCGCAATGAAAGTTAAGCTGACAAGCGCAAACCAAGTACCGCCAATGAGTACCATCAGCAGCGTCGCCAGAAGGCGAACCGCTTCCAGTTTGATATAGAGTTTTTGCTGCTCCATTAAACCACCAACGATCCATAATCCAGCGACCAGCCAGATCGCATACGGTAGCAAGCTACTAAATGCTGTGTTGGGAGCAATCGTCAAAAAATGTGTACCTGCTTGCAGCGTAATAACAAACTGCACCAGGCAATACCACATCTTTGTGCCAGTCAACGGCGGGTTAAATTCAGGGCGTTGCAGGTCGAATGATTTGGCAGGTGATGTTGCGACAATATCGGCGGGACGCCAGCCGGGTGGCATAAACCAGATGCGACATTTATCCCACCAATTTTGTGTATGCCACGCATCTGAGGCGACGGCTTTGTACACCTCTACATTTGCCCATAAAGGATTCCAGCTACGCAGCGGGCTACGGGTACCAAAGACGACAGGATGTGCATCTTGTTCTTCAATAAATGTACCGAACAAGCGATCCCATAAAATTAAAATACCACCATAGTTTTTATCCAGATACAGATCGTTCACACCGTGATGTGCGCGGTGATTGGATGGTGACACGAACACTCGATCAAACCAGCCCATCTTATCGATTTGCTCGGTATGTATCCAAAATTGGTATAACAAATCGATCAGCGCAATGATGATAAATACATGAACAGGAAAACCGAGTACAGCCATCGGCAAATAAAAAATCCAGCCAAATAAAGCGCCACTACTGGTTTGCCGCAGCGCGGTCGTCAGATTGTAGGATTCGCTTTGATGGTGTACCACATGTGCGGCCCAGAGTAGATTGGTTTCGTGTCCCATTCTGTGTAGCCAGTAGTACAAAAAGTCATACAGTAGCAGGCCAGAAACCCACACCCATATACTGTTATCGGATAAGTCAAAAAGTGCAAAATGTTGCGCTACCCAGGCATAAATGCCGATTGCCAGGACTTTTAAAAACACACCGATGATTTGGCTCATCACGCCCAGACTCAGACTATTGATCGCATCATTAATACGGTACAGGTGTCGTTGCCGGCGTCGTGCGACGATAAATTCAATTGCGATTAGCAAGAAAAAAACAGGACTCGCAAAGGTAATGATTTTTTCTTGCATGATGGTAGGTAGTTTGCAGGTAGTTTTAGTTTGATGCAGGATTTAGTAAGTTTTAACCGAGCGTGCGATCAGGTAAAGCGCCAGATAATAGGTCGCCAGTATCAGTAGGGCGGCATGCGGCAACGGGGCATTAAACTTATTGTATGCCAACAGCGTGTCAGACAACATAAATGCCAGACCGCCAGCCATAGCAAGCTTACTGGCCTTGGTTTTTAAGACCAAATGCCGCGCCAGTGCTTGCGATGTCATGCAGAGCAAGCAGACAACATAGACGACCACGGGGACGCGTAACTCACCCGGAATACCTGGCCATAAAATAATGAGATTAATTACACCGATCATGCCGATGACTAAAAAAATCCAGGGCCGTGATACCAGCCGTGTGTCGCTGATAAACGCCCGTAAAAAACATAGATGCGCTAATAAGAAGCTGGCCAGACCGAGTAAAAATCCAGACTTGAACAGCGTCAGTGGCAGCATCAGAAAAACATCACCCATGAGTGAAAAGAGGATGCCGATCAAAATCGCTTTGCGGTATCTGACATTAAAATGCCGGACACCAAAAGCGACCCAAAAAATCAGTAAAGTGGTGAGCGGTTTAAACGCATAGTGCAGCCAGATCAGATGGTCTGTTTGGCCTGTAATTTGTTCCGCAGCGCCAAATATGGCTAGCGCTGCGGCAAGGACGATGAGAGACAGCTTCAGCATAAGACTTTATGCATTGTGCTTGAGCAGACGGGCAACGTCACGGGCAAAGTAAGTGAGAATCCCATCAGCACCAGCGCGCTTGAAAGACAGCATGGTTTCCATCATGGTTTTGTTGTGATCGAGCCAGCCATTTTGTGCGGCAGCTTTGATCATCGCGTACTCACCGCTGACCTGATAGGCGAAAGTAGGGACTTTAAATTCATCTTTGACACGACGGACGATGTCCAGGTAAGGCATGCCGGGTTTGACCATCACCATGTCGGCACCTTCGGCTAAATCGAGAGCGACTTCACGTAAGGCTTCGTCGCTATTTGCGGGGTCCATCTGATAATTGGCTTTATCACTTTTCCCCAGATTGCTGGCTGAGCCAACCGCGTCGCGGAAAGGGCCATAAAATGCTGACGCATATTTGGCTGAGTAGGCCATGATGCGGGTATGGATGTAGCCATTCGATTCCAGCGCCTGACGGATGGCGCCAATACGGCCATCCATCATGTCGCTTGGTGCGACGATATCGGCTCCGGCCTCCGCCTGAGTCAAGGCCTGGCGTACAAGCATCGTGGTGGTTTCATCATTGAGTACATAACCATTCGCATCCAGCAAACCATCTTGACCATGGCTGGTATAGGGATCGAGCGCGACGTCGGTCAAAATGCCCAATTCAGGAAAGCGGCTTTTTAATTCGCGGATAGCGCGCGGAATTAAACCTTTGGGATTAGTCGCTTCAATGCCGTCAGCGGTTTTTAAACTTGGGCTGATCGCTGGAAACAATGCTAATACGGGGATGCCAAGCGCTACGCAATCCTCTGCTACACCAAGTAATACATCGACTGTAACGCGTTCGACACCGGGCATCGATGCAACTTTTTCTGATTGATTAGTGCCTTCAATCACAAACACGGGATAAATTAAATCGGATACCGTCACACTGTTTTCGCGCATCAGTGCGCGGGAGAACACATCTTTACGCATGCGACGCATACGAACAGCGGGAAATTGGAACGGTTTGATTGAATTAGGCATGATGGTCACCAAAATTTATATTCAGGTTAGTGAAACTTTTCGCCAGATGCAGGCTCAGACAAGCAGGTTGTAAATTGTGTTCTGCTCTGGGATGTTCAATTTTAATTTGAAAGTGTAATTAAAATTGTAAATCCCAGCGTCAAACTCATCTTCAGCTTACCGCTTCTCATCCCTGAGCGGGCGCCTGTTGTCCTATATGACGGGCGTTATTGCCTCGGCATGATTTAGTTCTGCCGGGGCTTTTTTATTCGTGTACTTATTATGACTGTTGTGACTGATGTTGCTGAGCCGAGACGCTACCATCGTCACCCTCATTATTATCGTTGTCATTAGCAAGACGCGATGGTGGCGTATAAGGCAAATCCAAACCTAATAAAGATTGCAGTTTTGCGTCCGCTTCTTCAATGCCAGTGCGTTTTAACGACGAGAATAGTTGTGCAGTAAACGGGAAGGGCTTACCTTCCGCATCGGTGTAGCTAGCCAGCACGGTTTGTGTCAGACGCAAGGCGTTGGTGGAATCGTTGCGATTGAGTTTATCGGCTTTCGTCAGCAGGCAATGCACAGGACGGCCGGTCGGTGCGAACCATTGCAGCATTTGCGTATCCAGATCAGTAAAAGGGCGGCGCGCATCCATAATCAAAACTAGTGCAGATAACTGGTCGCGGTTTTGCACATAGGATCCCAACAGCTGGTTCCAGTGATGCTTGGCTGCGCCAGGTACCTCGGCATAGCCGTAACCCGGCAGATCGACCATCATGGCGCGGATTTCATCGGCACGGGTTTCATCCTTACGGTGTTGGCCGACATGCGCACCACCGATGGAGAAGTAATTAATATGCTGTGTACGCCCTGGTGTTTTAGAAGCAAAGCATAATTTTTTCTGATTACACAGAATGTTAATGGCAGTTGATTTGCCTGCGTTGGAACGGCCTGCAAAGGCGATTTCCGGCACGGATGAATTGGGCAAATCGCGTAAATGATTGACCGTTGTAAAAAAACGGGCTTGCCAAAGGATAGACATAGAAGTTGCTTGTAAAGGTGAGTGAGTGCTTGATAAGTACTAAATAAGTGCTTAATTATTGCTTAGGTGCTTACATGCCTACGTGCTCGGTACATGGAAATTGCATGGAAAAATGCAACAGAAGAAAGAGAATCGCTTAAAGCTATTGTACAATAAGGGGTTAGGTATTGGGCTGCATGTTTCCAATCCTGTATTTTGTGCTTATTGTTTTACCTGTGTTTTGCTTGTGCGCTTGACTTAGGTTTGATCTGGGTTTTAGGCGTAGCAAACGTGCGTTGCCAATAGGGCAGATTCCATAAATTAGTCTCAAGGTGTTTGAATGAACCGTGCTTTTTTACCTTTTTTAAAGTCCATCTGCGTCGCCATGTTAGCGATGTCTGCAATCACCTCTGTGGCATATGCCAACCAAGAAGCGAAGGCGCCTGCAAAAGCGGACGCAGCCAAAGGTGAGGCGCTTTTTACGAACGGTGATGAAGCACGTGGGATTGTCGCTTGCGTATCTTGCCACGGCGCAGCGGGTAATTCGACTATTTCGGTCAATCCAAAGTTAGCTGGACAACATGAGGCTTACATCGCTAAGCAGTTGTCAAATTTCACTGGTCCAGACCGCAATAATCCAGTCATGACCACATTTGCAAAAGCAATGACAGAAGACGATATGAAAAACGTCGCGGCCTACTTAAGCGCACAGAAACCAAAACCAGGCGCGGCCAAAAATAAAGACATCGTCGAGCTCGGTAAACAAATTTATCGTGGCGGTATCGCTGAGAAAAACGTACCCGCCTGTGCTGGTTGCCATAGCCCTAACGGCGCTGGTATACCTGCGCAATTCCCACGTATTGCGGGTCAGCATCAGGACTACACGGTTGCCCAGTTGACTAATTTCCGTACTGGTACACGTAAAAACGGCATACAAATGACAACCATCGCCAAACGTATGTCAGATGATGAAATGAAAGCAGTTTCTGATTACATCGCTGGCCTGAAATAAATACAGAGATACAACAAAAGAAACAAATTAAAAAATAAACGGAGGGGGTGGCAAAAGCCATCCCCTTTTTTATTTTTAGAACAAATTAATTATGGAAATAATTGTGGAAACTGATACCGCCGGATTGCAACTCCAGACCGAGCGCCGCTGGTTAGCCGATAGCATAGAATTGCTCTCATCTATGCGATTTGCCATTAGTTTGTTGGTATTGATTGCAGTCACTTCTATTATCGGTACGGTATTAAAGCAAAACGAGCCTATGCCGAATTATGTGAATCAATTCGGACCGTTCTGGTTTGACGTGTTTCATAAAATGGGCATGTATTCGCTATATTCCGCTTGGTGGTTTTTATTGATTATGGCGTTTTTGGTACTGTCCACCAGCTTATGCTTAATTCGTAATGCGCCGAAGATGCTAAAAGACATGCGTAGCTGGCGCGAGAATGTACGCGAGCAATCTCTGCGTAATTTTCATCACAAGGCAGAATGGCAAGCGACCAATACGCGACCTTTAACTGTGCAACAAGTAACGGCGCATATCACTCGCCTTGGCTACAAGTTCAAAGTAGTAGAAAAAGATCATGCGACTTTGATCGCAGCTAAACAAGGTGCAGCAAATAAGTGGGGATATATTTTTGCGCACAGTGCAATCGTGATCATCATGGTGGGTGGCTTACTTGATTCTGATTTATCTATCCGTTATCAGCAATGGTTTATGGGCAAAGTTCCTTTTGATGGCAGTGGCATCATTGCCAAAATTCCGGCACAACACCGACTGGCGCTAGGCACTCCCACCTTCCGCGGTAATACCACTATTCCAGAAGGCGCTACAAGCAGTACTGCAATTATTCAGCAACAAACAGGTGTACTGATTCAGGATTTGCCACTTACGATCAAACTGAATAAATTCATCATCGACTACTACTCAACGGGCATGCCCAAACTTTTTGCCAGCGAAGTGATGGTAAAAGATCATGAGACAGGTAAAACTTTTTCAGCCACCATCAAAGTGAATGAGCCGCTGATTTATAAAGGCGTTGCGGTTTACCAGTCCGGTATTGAGGACGGCGGTAGTCATTTGTCGCTGGCCGCATATCCCATGTCCGGTGATGCAATGACGAGTATTGCCATATCTGGTGATGTCAATGGCACGACACCTTTGCCATCTGCCAGCGGTAATGACTACACAGTAGAGTGGACTGGTTTTCGCGTGGCTAATGTAGAGAATATGGCTAACAACGCGCAGGACGTCCGTGCCGTCAATTTGAATCAGAGTTTTAATCAGCAACTGGCCTCCGATCTGGATAAACATACTGGATCAGCAGGAAAAAGTGCCAACAGCAAAAATCTGAAAAATGTTGGTCCTAGTGTGCAATACAAATTGCGCGATAAAAATGGTCAGGCTAAAGAGTTCTCCAACTATATGCAACCGGTAGAGTTGGATGGCGCGTCGATTTTTTTAGCAGGCATGCGTGATAATCCTGATGATGCTTTTCGCTACCTGCGGATTCCAGCGGATGATGATGACACCGTCATTGAGTGGATGCGTTTGCGGGCAGCATTGGCCAATCCTGAATGGCGCCAAATAGCGGCACAGCGCTATGCTAAACGCGCTTTGCCCAATAATGACGCAAAGTTACAAGAGCAACTAGGTATGTCTGCCTTCAAAGGCTTATCGATTTTTGCAGGCCAACCTGGTGACGCTGGTAAAGTAAATCAGAAATCAAATCAACCGTCGGGGTTTGTCGCTATTTCTCAATTTTTGGAACAAATTCCTGCGGCTGAGCAAGCCAAGGCTGCCGATGTATTTATGAAAATTTTAAATGGCAGCATGTGGGATCTGTGGCAAGTTGCGCGCGAAAAAGCGGGACAGCCAGATATTGAGCTAAATGAAAAGCATGTAAAGTTTTTGCAATTGGCGACCAGTGCTTTGTCGGATTCGTTTTTCTATGGCGCTCCATTTTATTTACAATTGAGCGGTTTTGACGAGGTAAAAGCTTCTATCTTACAAGTGACTCGCTCACCCGGAAAAAACATCGTCTATCTGGGCTGCCTGTTTTTAGTGATTGGTGTGTTTTCGATGTTTTATATTCGTGAACGCCGTCTTTGGATTTGGTTGAAAGATGCCGATGTTGGTGCTGATCCTGGGGGCAAGCCAGCAACCAAAATATTAATTGCCCTCAGTTCTCAGCGCAAAACCCTCGATTTTGAGAAAGAGTTTGATCAGTTGAAGGCAGAATTGCCAAAAGTAACTAAACCAGCAAACGATCAACCTTCGCAGTTGTAATCGACTACACTGTTCTTTGAAGTGCTTTAGCAGCAGATTGTTTAGATATCGGAAATATGATGGAAATGACACAAAACTATACGCCCTACCAAGGCTTCTTTAAGCGGCTAAGTGCAATCGACTGGTTCTATGCCCTGGCTCTTAGCGTAGGTGCTTTATTCGCATTAAGTCGTTTTGGCATGTATATGGATGGCTATGAAAAAGGGATTTTACTCTTTGCCGTGCCCGCATTTGCATGGCTAGGCTGGCATTGGAAGCCCGTGCGCTGGCTGCTCGTTGTGCTGACGGCGATTTCTCTGTTTGCTATTCACCTGTACGCAGGTTCGCTGGAGATGGCGAATCAAAAGTTTTTCCTCAAATATCTGTTTTCTAGTCAATCCGCGATTTTGTGGATGAGCACTTTGTTCTTCTTATCGACACTATTTTATTGGGGTGGTTTGATTGCCCGCTCTGATTTTGGATCTTCCATTGGCTCGAGTTTGTGTTGGGCTGCCGTGATTATGGGGTTTACTGGTATGCTGGTGCGCTGGTATGAGTCGTATCTGATCGGTGCAGATATTGGCCATATTCCCGTATCCAATTTGTATGAAGTGTTCATTTTATTTTCGATGATCACAGCTTTGTTTTACCTGTATTACGAGCAGCAATATAAAACCCGTCAGTTGGGGCCGTTTGTATTGATCGTGATTTCGGCGGCAGTCGGATTTTTGTTGTGGTACACGGTTAAGCGTGACGCCGCAGAGATTCAGCCGCTGGTTCCGGCGCTACAAAGCTGGTGGATGAAAATCCACGTACCCGCCAACTTTATCGGCTACGGTACATTCTCGCTGGCAGCGATGGTTGGGGTGGCGTATTTGTTGAAATCTAAAGGTTATTTGCAAGACCGCTTGCCCTCTTTCGAAGTGCTGGACGACGTGATGTATAAAGCTATTACGGTTGGTTTTGCTTTCTTCACAATTGCGACGATTTTAGGCGCGTTGTGGGCAGCAGAAGCATGGGGTGGTTACTGGTCTTGGGACCCGAAAGAAACTTGGGCGCTGATTGTATGGCTGAACTATGCCGCCTGGTTGCATATGCGCCTGATGAAAGGCTTGCGTGGCCAGATTGCCGCATGGTGGGCTTTGATTGGCTTGCTGGTAACGACGTTTGCTTTCCTCGGTGTGAATATGTTTTTGTCTGGCTTGCATTCTTACGGAACTTTATAAATCCACGAGCACAATTCGCTTCTAAAGCTCTTACACAAATTCAAAGCCTCGCAAACTGATTTTGCGAGGCTTTTTTTCTTTGTTTATGTAAAAAATGTAAGGTTCAGCAGACTCTGGCGACTCATGAGAAACTATTCGCAATCTAAAGACTCAAACCAGTAATAAAAAATTGTTGTTCTTGCATTTTCATCTCGTCGCATAGGGAGTCACCATGTTGATCAAACGTAGTCCAAACGGCATCGACTTGCCATTTTCATCCGAAATCACACCTCGCTCTATTTTTGAATCGCGCCGTGATTTTATTCGTCAAATGGCGGTGGGTTCGGTCGCTGGCACTGCCTTGTTTGAAATGGCACAGCGCGAAGCATTTGCGCAATCGGCTACAGCACAAAAGCTGGCCGCAACCCTCAATCCCGCTTATGCGCTGGTGGAAAAAAAGACCAGCTATAAAGACGCGACGACCTATAACAATTTTTACGAGTTCGGCACCGATAAATCAGAGCCGGCGATGAACGCTGGTTCGCTCAAGCCACGCCCCTGGACTGTGACGATTGAGGGCGAAGTGAAAAAACCAATGACACTGGACTTGGACTCTTTGCTTAAACTGGCTCCACTGGAAGAGCGCATCTATCGTATGCGCTGTGTTGAAGGTTGGTCTATGGTGATCCCTTGGACTGGTTATTCTTTGTCGAATCTGATCAAAAAGGTGGAGCCGACGGGTAATGCCAAGTTTGTGGAATTCACGACGTTGGATGATAAAAAACAAATGCCTGGACTACGTCGCCCGGTATTGGAGTGGCCGTATGTGGAAGGTCTGCGTATGGATGAGGCGATGCATCCGCTAGCTCTGCTAAGTCTGGGTATGTATGGCGAAGTATTGCCAAACCAGAACGGTGCGCCAGTGCGGATGGTGTTGCCTTGGAAATATGGTTTTAAATCGGCCAAATCCATCGTCAAAATTCGCTTCACCAAAGAGCAGCCAAAAACTGCTTGGAATATTGCGGCACCTAGCGAGTATGGTTTCTATTCCAACGTGAATCCAGAGGTCGATCACCCGCGCTGGTCGCAGGCGTCTGAGCGTCGTATCGGTGAGGACGGGATTCTGTCCAGAAAGCGCAAAACGCTGATGTTTAACGGCTACAGCGAAGTGGCTTCTTTGTACGCTGGCATGGACTTGAAGAAGTTTTACTGAGGTATGAAATTGCCTTCATTTCAGCCCTCACCAAAACAGTTAAGTCTGATCAAAGCGGTATTATTTGTGATCGGTTTGCTGCCATTTGTCCGTTTGGTCGCATTCACCTTTCTCGATAAGCTGGGTGCGAATCCGGTGGAGTTTATTACTCGCAATACTGGTGACTGGACGCTGTACCTGCTTTGTATTACCTTGTCTGTCACGCCGCTACGCAAATTGACAAAATGGAATTGGTTAATTCGCTTGCGGCGCATGACGGGTTTGTTCGCCTTCTTTTATGCCTTACTGCATTTCACCACGTTCTTGTGGTTCGATCACTTTTTTGATCTGACTGAAATGTGGGCTGATGTAATTAAGCGTCCGTTTATCACAGTCGGCTTTATCGCATTTGTTTTGTTATTGCCTTTGGCCCTGACCAGCACTAATAGCATGATCAAACGCCTGGGCGGCAAGCGCTGGCAATGGTTGCATCGCCTGGTGTATGTGATTGTGCCGCTAGGAATATTGCATTATTTCTGGATGAAGGCCGGCAAGCATGATTTTTTTCAACCCATCATTTTTGGCACGATCGTTGCGCTCTTATTGTTGATGCGAGTGGTTTGGCGCTGGCAGAGCAGGACGGCACTTACTCCTACCGCAGTCAGATAAACAAAAACGCGCTGTGAGCGCGTTTTTTTATAGGGAAAAAGGGGAGTATCAGCCAAAAACATGCTTATTGTCCATAGGATCATTGGACGATTAAAAATACTCTATTCCAGTATATTAAGTCAATATTTGACATCTTTTGACCTCTTCAGGGCTTTGCAGCCAAGCTTAGCTTGCTGCTGATTTATTTACTGTCAGAACACCGGGCACTGTCTGAGTTGTTGGTATCAATTGCGCAGACTTGTTCGGCATGAATAAAGGGCCTTTTTGTCCGCAAGCTGTAAGCAAAACGACTAAACCTACACTTGCCAATAATAAAATGCGTGTCTTAAACATCGTGATTCCTATCCAAATTAAAACTAATTTAAAACTAATGAGGCGTTTGCAAAAATCCGCCATCAGCCTGCTTTGTTTCCGTTTCAATTGGAAGTTGCATTAGCGTATAAAATGGCGGTTTATGAATTCGCTGGAGTGTAGCATGACCGAAACGGAATTTTTGACCTTGGCCGACACTTGCATCAAACAAGTCGAGCAGGTGTTTGAGCAAGCCTTTGAGAATGATGAAATGGATGTTGAGTGCAGTCGCAGCGGCAACGTGTTGGAAGTTGAATTCGTCAATAACGGCAGTAAGATCATCATTAACAGTCAGGCGCCTATGCAAGAAATGTGGCTCGCTGCCAAAGCGGGTGGCTACCACTATAAATACGACGGCCAACTTTGGCGCAATACACGCGATGGCGCTGAGTTTTTCGCAACGTTAGCGGCATTAGCTCAGGCACAAAGCGCGCAGTAACCGATTGGGTGATGCGCTTTTATAGACGGCTATTCTTCTATCATCGGTGGTGGTTCTGTTTCTAAACTTTGAATGCCAGCGCCAGGTGGATTTTCGACATAGTAATAGTCCCCATTCGCAGCAATAATCCCGTTTGGTACAGCGCGCTCTTCAATCGGGATATCTTTTAAGGCTCTTTGCATATAGCCAATCCAGATCGGTAGCGCCAGACCGCCACCGGTCTCCCGATTACCCAAGTTCTTGGGCTGATCAAAACCGATCCATGCAATCCCCACCAATTTTGCCTGATAGCCAGCGAACCACGCGTCGAATGAGTCATTCGTCGTACCGGTTTTACCTGCAATGTCAGGACGCTTGAGAGATAAAGCTTTAGTCGCGGTGCCGTAGCGAACTACATCCTTCAACATGCTATCCATCAAAAATGCATTGCGTTCATCAATCACGCGATTGTTTTCATCGCCTGCCTTGTCAGGATTGGCCTGTGACAATACTTTGCCGGTACTGTCGGTGATTTTGGAGATCAGATAAGGATTGATTTTGTAGCCACCGTTAGCAAACACCGCATAGGCACCGGCCATTTGCAAAGGTGTGACTGCGCCAGCGCCTAAAGCAAGAGTCAGGTAGGGCGGATTTTTCTCTGGCAGAAAGCCAAAACGTGTTGTGTATTCCTGACCGTACTTGGCACCGACTTTATGTAAAATGCGGATAGAAATCATATTTTTCGATTTCGTCAAGCCTTTACGCATGGTCATAGGACCTTCGTATTTGCCGTCGTAGTTCTTGGGTTCCCATGCTTGTCCACCCGTTTGCCCGGCGTCAAAACTGATCGGGGAATCATTGATGATCGTAGCCGGGGAGAGTCCTTTCTCCAGTGACGATGAATAAATGAAAGGCTTAAAGCTAGAGCCAGGCTGGCGCCAGGCTTGGGTGACGTGGTTAAACTTGTTGATGTTGTAATCAAAGCCGCCAACCAGAGCATGGATCGCGCCATCAGTGGTGCTGGCCGCGACAAAAGCCGACTGTACTTCAGGTATCTGCGTAATTGTCCAGTTGGTACCCTCTTGCACAACGCGGATAACAGCACCGCGCTGGACGCGTTTGTTGGCTGGCGCTGTTGCGCTCAGGCCGCTGGCAGCAAAGCTCAGTCCCGGGCCTGTGATCTGGATTTCCTCACCCGATACCAACACCGCTTTGACCAGCTTAGGGCTAGCTTCAAGCACCATCGCTACCACCAGGTCGTCGCTGACCGCATGTTCCGCTAATTCTTTTTCGATCGCATCGTCAGCGGCATCTTTATTTGTCGGGATCTCAATGATCGCCTCTGGACCGCGATAGCCATGGCGTTTTTCATAATCCATCACACCACGGCGCAAGGCCAGATAAGCGGCATCCTGATCTGACTTCGTAATGGTGGTGTAGACATTTAGACCGCGGGTATAAGTTTCGTCCTTAAATTGCTCGTAGACCAACTGACGCGCCATTTCTGCGACATATTCGGCATGAATGCCAAATTCGCTGCTATCTGTTTTGGTGTGGAAGACCTCGGTTTTTGCTTGCTCGAACTGTGCCTCTGTAATGTAGCCAAGTTGCTTCATCCTTTGCAAAATATATTGCTGGCGAACGGTGGCGCGTTTTGGGTTGGCAACCGGATTGTAGGCGGAGGGCGCTTTTGGCAAACCTGCCAGCATCGCGGCTTCTGCAATGGTGAGTTCTTTAAGACTTTTACCGAAGTAAATCTGTGCCGCTGATGAAAAACCGTAGGCACGTTGTCCCAGATAAATCTGGTTCATATACACCTCTAAGATTTGATCTTTGGTGAGGTTTTGCTCAATTTTCCATGCGAGTAAAATTTCATAAATCTTACGTTTAAAGGTTTGCTCACTGGATAAAAAGAAGTTACGCGCCACTTGTTGTGTAATCGTAGAAGCACCTTGTTTAGCGCCGCCAGTCAAATTATGTAAAGCCGCACGGGTAATGCCCAGATAATCGACGCCACCGTGCTCATAGAACCGATCATCTTCGATCGCCAGCACGGCTTTTTTCATGATTTCGGGGATTTCATTGAAATGCACGACATTGCGCCGTTCTTCTCCAAACTCAGCGATTAACATGTTGTCCGCCGAAAATACCCGCAATGGCATCTTCGGCCGGTAGCTGGTAATCGAATCCAGTTCTGGCAAATTGGGGTAAGCCATCGTTAGCGCAAAGCCAAGAATAAGCACTCCGGCTAGAACCAGTCCAATTAAAATTCCACCAGTCCCCAGCAAAATACGCAACGCCCAATGACGCGGTTTGTTGGAACTCTGTTCTTGTGTATTTGGTGTACTGCTGGCAGGCACTGGTGTCTCAGACATGGAATGAATCTTCAATAGAAATCGTAGCAACTATTATATCCTCAGCCTCCATTACTCTGGCGCTCAGTACCCATAAGTTGGGAAAGGAAGCGAGTTTCTTGTCAGTAGTGGGAATTTGGCAACGTATAACAGTGATGCTATGCGGAAAATGCTTTACACAATGAAGGGCTTATTGCTAGGATTTCATGTAAGCTTGGATGATTGTCTTCTAAATAGCGGTTTTTAAAAGAAAATTTGCGTTTAGTGCGTGCGACATCTGCCTTAAAATGTAGCAATAGCCTTGTGCTAAGAGCAATGTAAATAGTAATTTTTTAGGGGATATCCTTGGCTTTAGATCTAGCATCATTGCTCGGTAGAAAAAATCCGCCTTTAATCGGCTTAGACATCAGCACGTCTGACGTCAAGCTAGTGGAGATTTCTGAGGGAAGTAATAAAGCGTTCAAACTAGAACGTTATGGCTCAGAGCTGTTGCCTAAGGGTGCCGTGGTGGCTGGTAATATCGAAAACATTGAACAGGTGTCAGAAGCCATTCGCCGAGTAATTAAAAAAAGTGGTGCTAGTGTCAAGAATGTTGCGTTGGCAATGCCTGCATCAGCGGTAATCACCAAAAAAATTATGCTCTCGGGAAATCTCAGTGAGCAGGCCTTGGAGTTGCAGGTCGAAACCGAAGCAAATCAATATATCCCTTTTGCAATGGATGAAGTCAGTCTCGATTTTTGTGTGATTGGTTCATCCTCAAGCAACCCCGAAGATGACATAGAAGTCATGTTGGCAGCGTCGCGTAAGGAAAAAATTGAGGATAGAGTTGCTGTAGCTGAAGCAGCGGGTTTGCAGGCAAAGGTAATGGACATTGAGTCCTATGCTGCGAGAGCAGCAATTGCACGATTAATCGGGCAGCAGCCGAACGCTGGACAAGACCAAATTTATGCGTTGTTTCAAATTGGTGCCAAAGTAACCTATATTTCCATTTTGTTGAATGGCGAGGTTATTTACGAGCGCGATCAGCAATTTGGCGGGAATCAGCTAACTCAGGATATCGTCAGAAATTATGGATTGGCTTTTGAAGAGGCAGAGATCAAGAAGAAGCAATCAGATTTGCCAGATAGTTATGAGATGGAGCTGTTGGAGCCCTTCTTAGAAAGTGCCGCTTTAGAAGTTACTCGCTCTATTCAATTTTTCTTCACATCGACTCCTTACACAAGAGTTGATCAAATATTTCTAGCCGGTGGCTGCGCTGTGATTCCTGGCTTGGTCGATATGATCGCCGAGCGAACAAAAATTTCCACAACGGTTATTAGTCCGTTCAAAGGCATGGAAATGTCTTCTAATGTCAACGAGAAGGCGTTGCGTAGTGATGCCCCATCTTATTTGGTCGCATGCGGTCTTGCTATGCGGAGATTCGGCTGATGATAAAAATTAATCTTTTACCTCATCGTGAAGCAAAACGTAAACAGTTAAAACATGATTTTTATACTTTATTGTTGTTGGCCGGCATTGTTGCGGCCTTAATTGTAATGTCGGTAGGTGCTTTTTTTTCCATGAGAATTTCACAGCAGACTGATAAAAATAATTTCATCAAAACGGAAAATGGCAAGTTGGATGAAAAAATTAAAGAAGTTGCTAGCCTAAAACAAGAAATTGATGGTTTAAAGGCACGCCAGCAAGCAGTTGAAGATCTGCAAAGCGATAGGAACCAACCCGTATTCATGTTTGATGAGTTGGTGAAATTGACGCCCGAGGGTGTCTATTTGAAAGCTTTAAAGCAAGAGGGACAGCGTATTTTGTTAAATGGTTATGCTCAATCGAATCAGCGCGTATCTGAATTTCTTCGGAGCCTTGGTAATAATTCGCCTTGGATGGACAAGCCGGATTTGATAGAAATTAAATCGGCAGCGTTAGGGCAGGGACGAGATGCAAAAAGAGTGTTTGATTTCACCATTACTGTTGGAATTAAAAGAGCTCGAGAGATCGATTCCGTTGCAGCTTCAGGTGCAGAAGTCTCGAATCCAGACACTAAGAAGCCTCGATAACAAGCGAATAGAATTAATATGGCAAATTTTAATGAATTAAGCGAGTTGGCTAATTCACAATTCCGTGACTTAAATGGTCTTCATCCTGGATTGTGGCCATTTATACCTCGAGTACTATTAGCACTAGGGCTAGTTATTTTTTTAATATTTGTTGGTTGGTTTGGCTACTGGGATGGTCAGCTCGAAGACTTAGACAAAGGGCAGCAAGAAGAGCAAAAACTTAAAGATGCATATAAGCAAAAAATACAGCAATCTATCAGCTTAGAAGCGCTTAAAGAACAGAGAAAATTAGTGTTGCAATATGTTGCTGCTATGGAAAAGCAATTGCCAAGTAAGGCTGAAATGGATGCCTTGGTATCTGATATAAATCAGGCCGCAATTGGTAAAGGTTTGCAAATTGATGTGTTCAAGCCAGGTCAGCCAACCGTTAAAGATTATTACGCGGAACTCCCAATCGATATAAAGCTGCTCGGGAATTATCATGAGATGGGAGAGTTTGTGAGTGATATAGCTAAGTTGCCTAGGATTATTACTTTAAACAATCTAGCAATTTCTACTGGCAAAGATAACGTCCTAGTGTTGGATGTCGTTGCAAAAACTTTTCGTTATTTGGACCCGGAGGAAGTCTCCAACCAAGCAGCTTTGAAAAAAGGTGCGAAGAAATGATGAACGTGTCTTCAAAATTTATTCTCCTTTTGTTGCCAGTATTTACTTTAACTGGGTGTGGGAACGGAGGGATTGCCGAAACACAAGATTGGATGGAGCAGATTAAGAAAGAAACTCGTAGTGGCGTTTCTAAGATTGCTCCTCCCAAGGTTTACGTACCATTCTCTTATACTGGAAAAAGCAACATTGATCCATTTAACCCTGCAAAACTACTGGTGGTATTAGCCAGATTAAAAGCAGAATCTAGTAGCGGATTAAAACCAGACATGGAAAGGCGCAGAGAGGCATTGGAATCATACCCTCTAGACACTCTAAAAATGGTCGGGTTCATAGAAAAACCTAACTTGCGATACGCCTTAATTCAAGTTGATAAAACTGTTTTCCAGGCAAAGATTGGTAATTATATCGGTCAGGATTTTGGCATGATCACTAAAGTGACTGAAACGGAGATTGAAATTAAGGAAATTGTTCAAGATGCTGCAGGTGAGTGGACAGAACGCCAAGCCAAGCTAGAGTTGCAGGAGGCAAAAAAATGAACGCCTTAGTGGACGTTATAAATGCAAGTAAAAGGAGTCGTATGCTTGTCAAATTGTTTCTAATAAGCCTACTGTCAATTAGTCAGGTAGTTTTCGCTCAATCAAATAGCATTGAATCCGTTTCTGCTAATCGGCAAGGAATTAATACTATCGTCAAAATTGGGCTAAAGAATCCATTGATCAAATCTCCTTTGGGATTTTCTGTCACAAACCCAGCGCGTATTGCGCTCGATTTTGCGGATACAACTAATACAACTGGCAAGTCTATAGTTGATGTAAACCTGGGTGAGCTTCGTAATATTAATATTGTTGAAGTGGGGGGGCGTTCGCGGTTGGTTTTTAACATGAATAAGCCGCTTAACTACGCAACTACAGTTGAAGGAAATATTGTTATAGTAACAATAGATGGCTCTGGTGGAATTGCGACAGCAGTAAATTCTAGTGGGCTTCCTGTTACATCCGCTCCTTCAGTTGTGGCTAGACAAAATATTCGAGATATTGATTTTCGTCGGGGTAGTAACGGTGAGGGAAGAATCGTAATTGATTTGCCAAGTAATCAAGTCGCAGTAGACACGCGTCAGCAGGGGCAGAAAATTGTTGTAGATTTGTATAAAGTAGGATTGCCTGAGATATTGCGTAGACGCCTAGACGTTGGTGATTTTGGTTCCCCTGTTCAAACAGTCACCGCTGCAACTGAGGGAGAGAACGTCCGTATCACTATTGAGCCGAAAGGTCTTTGGGAGCAGAGTGCTTATCAAAGTGATACGCAATTGGTAGTCGAGGTCAAGCCAATTAAAGAGGATCCAAATAAACTAACTCAAGGAACGCAAGGTTATCGTGGTGAGCGGCTATCGTTCAATTTTCAAAACATTGAAGTTCGAGCGTTATTACAAATTATTGCCGAATTTAGTGGTTTAAATATTATTGCGAGCGACACTGTAAACGGTAGCGCAACTTTGAGATTGAAAGATGTTCCTTGGGATCAGGCTTTGGATATTATCATGCAATCTAAAGGTCTGGATATGCGTAAAAATGGTTCAGTGATGTGGATTGCACCAAAAGACGAACTACTCACTAAGGAAAAGTTGGAATTGGAGCAAAAAGCTCAAATTGCAGAATTAGAGCCATTGAAAACGGAATCTTTTCAACTCAATTATCAAAAAGCAGAAGCCTTTAAATTAGTCTTTGGCGTGGACGGTTCTAGTACCAACCGACTTTTATCAAAACGAGGAAGTGCGGTTATAGAGCCTCGCACGAACCAATTATTTGTGACTGATACTGCTAGTAAAATTGAGGAAGTTCGCAAATTAATCCAAAAAACAGATATTGCCTCCAGGCAAGTTCTAATTGAGGCACGCATAGTTGAAGCTGATGACACGTTTAGTAAGAATTTAGGTGCCAAATTAGGCTTTACCGATTTACGAGGTTTAAACGGAGGTGATGCAGGCTACCAGTTAAGCGGCAATCAAAGAGTTGCACTGACTGGTAACTATTTGGGTGTTGGCGAGCAAACAGGTCAGGCTAAAGTCACCGACCAAAGTTTCGTTCCTAATTCACAATTCGTTAGTTTGCCAGCGGCAGGGATTAATGGTTTGAATCCGGGTAGTTTAGCTATTAGCTTATTTTCTTCAGCCGCAAATCGTTTCTTAAACTTAGAATTATCTGCTTTAGAGGCAGATGGTAACGGCAAAATTATATCCAGCCCACGCATTGTTACTGCAGACCAATTACCTGCTCATATCGAACAAGGTACCGAAATCCCATATCAAGTGGCAACCAGTAGTGGTGCGACCTCGATTTTTTTCAGAAAGGCTACGCTAAGTCTGGATGTCACTCCTCAGATTACTCCGGATGGGAATATTATTTTAAACGTTGATGTCCACAAAGATAGTCCAGGAACAGAAACCAGAAACGGTATCGTAATTAACACTAAACAAGTTAAGACTATGGTACTGGTAGAAAATGGCGGCACCGTTGTTTTGGGAGGCATTTTCACCCAAGAAGAGCGTGATGCGATTACTAAAATACCTTTTTTGGGTGACATTCCGTTACTCGGAAACCTCTTCAAAACCACAGGACGTACTAATAATAAAACCGAGTTGTTGGTCTTTATTACACCAAAGGTACTTGCTGAACGTACCAGTACCAAATAGCTAGTAACTAACATTGCGGTAAGCTTTTCCACACAGATTTTCGTTTAAAGTCATTAAAAACAAGGGTGTTACATGACGAAGTTAATTCGCACAATTTTTATATTCCTGTCATTGGCCATCTTATCCGCATGCGGAGGCGGTGGGGGATCTGCTGGTAACACTAGTGGCGGCGCAGCATTATTTGTGTCCGCGGGAACAACTGTTCTGATTTCCCCTGGACAGAGCCAAACATACACAATCGGTGGTGGTGTGCCCACTTACACCGCAACCACAACGTCCGGTGCGGTGAGTGTTTCTGTTAACGGCACTGCGTTGAATGTGACAGGAAACGTTGGCGGAGGGAAAGCGACGGTTGTAGTGAAAGACGCAAAAGGAGCTTCGGTCTCGTTTGACGTAACCGTCGGATCTGGATTAGCTCTGTTTACAACGGCACCAGCAGCTGTGGCTGTAGGAGTAGGTGCTACTTCATCTTCATATTCAATTGGCGGTGGTAGCCTAGTTTATGCAGTAACTAGTAGTAATACAGGTGTAGCAGCAATTGCGGTAAATAATCGTAATAATAGCCAATTTGTAATTATCGGAGTGTCGGCTGGTACTGCAACTATTTCGGTCGTTGACTCACATGGTGCAGCGGTTACTATTACTGTAACTGTTGGGACTACTAGTACCGTGACACCATTATTTACAACCGCTGCGTCCGCGATTGTTATCCCAACGAACAGTGTGTCCACATTTACTATCGGTGGTGGTACGGCCCCGTATTTCGCTAGTAGTAGCAATACGGCCGTTGCAACTATTAATATTAGTGGTAATAACTTAACAATTAATGGATTGGCTGCTGGTAGTGCTACCGTCGTAGTTAGTGATACAGCCGGTACCCAGGTAAAAATAGTGATCACTGTTGGTAATGGTGGGGTGGTAGCAGCACTTTTTACCACTGCACCTTCCGCGGTAAACCTATCAACTAACGCAGTCATTACTTTCACTATTGGTGGCGGTTCCGCGCCATATCTCGCAAGCAGTAGTAATTCAGCGATTGCAACTGCAAGTGTTAGCGGTACGACTTTATCGATAAGCGGACTTACAGCAGGAGTTGCCAAAATTGTTGTTAGTGATGCTGCAGGTACTGCGGTAGCAATAACAGTAACTGTTGGCACAACAAGTACGGTAACTCCACTCTTTACCACCGCGGCGTCTACTATTGTTGTGTCCACTAACAGCGTATCTACATTTACCGTGGGTGGCGGCGTAGCGTCGTATTTTGCTAGCAGCAGTAATACCGCAGTTGCAGCGGTAAACCTTACTGGCAATACCTTGACAATTAACGGATTGCTCGCAGGCAGTGCTACCGTTGTAGTCAGTGATGCGGTTGGTACGCAAGTAAAAATAGGTGTTACTGTTGGCAATGGCGGAGTAGTAGCTGCACTCTTTACTACCGCACCTTCTGCCATAAACCTACCAACCAACGCAGTCACTACTTTTACGATTGGCGGCGGATCCGCACCGTATTTTGCGAGCAGTAGTAATTCAGCGATTGCAACGGCTACTGCTAGTGGTACGACTTTAACTGTGAATGGACTGACGGCAGGAAGTGCCAAGATTGTTGTCAGCGATGCTGCTGGTAATGCTGTAACAATAACCGTAACTGTTGGTAACGTTGGTGTCGTACCGCCACTATTTACTACCGCGCCTTCGGCTATAACACTTGCGAGTAATGCGGTTACTGCTTTTACAATTGGTGGTGGCACTGGTCCATATTTGGCAAGTAGCAGTAGTGCATCAGTTGCAACCGCTAGCGTGAATGGAACAACTTTAACAATCAACGGGCTTTTGGCAGGTACCGCAAAAATTGTTGTATCAGATAATGTAGGAGCCTCTGTTTCTATAACAGTAACCGTAGGGAATATCGGTCCTATTACTCCACTTTTTACAACGGCGCCCTCTACAATTGTGGTGGGAATCAGTGCAACGTCGACCTTTACAGTCGGTGGCGGTACTCCTCCTTATCTTGCAAGTAGCAGTAATAGTTCAGTTTTAAGTGCAAGTCTGACTGGAACTACCTTGAACCTTAAAGGATTGTTGGCGGGTACTGCAACTGTTTTAGTAACCGATGCTACTGGTACTCCGGTGAGTATTGCGGTAACTGTAGGTAGTTCAGTCCCTTCAATACCGTTGTTTACTTCTGCAGTGTCCACAATTTCTTTAGCAACAAACAGTTCGTCGTCGTTCACTATTGGTGGCGGTACCGCTCCTTATTTAGTTAGCAGCAGTAATGTAGCCGTTGCAAACGCTGCAATAAGCGGAACTAATTTAACCATTAACGGATTTAGTTCAGGAACTGCAAAAATTGTTGTGAGTGATACTGCTGGTGCAACTGTAACAATTACGGTGACTGTTGGAAGTTCTGGAGCTACGGTGCCTTTATTCACTACTGCAGCTTCTGATATTGTTATATCTGCTAATGGGACTTCAAACTTTACTATTGGTGGTGGTTTAGGTCCTTACTTAGTGAGTAGCAGCGCACCGTCTGTGGTTAGTGCTAGTGTAAGTGGCAGCGCATTGACCATCAATGGATTGATTGCTGGTACATCCAAAGTTGTCGTAACAGACGCAAACGGCTCTGTCGCCACCATTAATGTATCCGTTACCAGCACTACGCAACCATTGGTCACTACAGCCGCATCTGATATTGTGGTTGCAATTAATAGTTCATCTACTTATGCAATTAGTGGCGGTTTGGCTCCTTACTTCGCTAGCAGTAGTAATACATCTGTTGTTGTGCCAAGTGTTAATGGATCTACTTTAGTAATTAATGGGTTACTAGCTGGAACTGGAAAAGTTTCTATCAGAGATTCTAGCGGTTTGACGATTAGTATTAACGTTTCTGTAGGTAAAGGAGTTCCAGTTACATTATTCACATCCGCTCCAAGTATCATAACGATCGGTCAGGGAGCGTCGCCTAATTACACAATTGGTGGTGGCACAGCGCCTTACACTGCTGGTAGTAGTAATGTGGCTGTTGCGACTGTTACTCTGGCGGGATCTTCTTTGGTGATTAATGGTGTTGCACCAGGTACAGCAAATATTGTGGTTACTGACAACGTTGGTGCGACAGTCACTATTGTTGTCACGGTAATTGCAACAACCAGTACTACGCTAACAGTTTCTCCATCGACAGTAATTGCTTACGCAGGTGATACATTAGCTTTTAGAATAGATGGCGGCTCAGCACCTTATAGTGTTATCTCTAATAATTCGGCAATAGCAACTATTCCCAATAATTCAGTTTCTGCTAGTGGCGGGACGTTTACCGCGTTCTTAGCTAAGCCAGGATCTGTCAGTATCGTAGTTGCAGACGCCACTGGATTAACACAGACTATTAACATTACAGTCAACGTAGCAATTAGTAATATGTTCCTTAGTCCTAGTGATTGGTCGATTAGTGAAACAAATAACAGTACCGTCAATTTAGCTATTAAAGGTGGTAACGGGCCATTCCAAGTATTTACAACTAACACAATACTCTCAAGTGTATCTGGTACCTTACCTCAGGCATCAAATGTGTTAACGTTTGATGGAACAACGGTAGGTGTAGCGATAGGCTCGCAGGGAACTCGTTGTGTGTCCTCCGATACGGTAATTTCCATTGTCGTAAAAGATAGCCTAGGTCAATCTGCAACAAGCAATATGACAATCAAAGATAAAAACGGTGGAGCCGGTTGTTAATTAATGTATTGCAGGTATCCTATTTTTATGAAGTTGTAATGTGTCAAAAAATATATTTCTAGTAGGACTAATGGGCTCGGGCAAAACTACAGTTGGCCGAGTCCTTGCAAAAAAGCTCAACAAAGTATTCATTGATTCTGACCATGAAATCGAGGCGCGCACCGGCGTCTCGATTCCGGTTATTTTTGAGATAGAAGGTGAGATTAGTTTTAGGCAACGTGAAGCGGATGTTATTCGGGATCTGACTGCGCAAGATGGCATTGTCTTAGCTACCGGTGGTGGTGCTGTACTGGATCCTGCCAGCCGTAAGTATTTGCAAGAGCGTGGGACGGTCATTTACCTACGCGCCGGTATCAATAGTATTTTGCAGCGTACCCGGCATGACAAAAATCGACCTTTGTTGAGAACGCTCGATCCTCGTAAAAAACTCGAAGAACTTGAGGCTCAGCGTGAGCCTTTATACAAAGAGATCGCCCATCTGGTGGTAGAAACCGGGCGTCCTAATGTACAGTTCTTGGTGCAATCGATTCTGACTCAGCTTGAGCAGAGTGCCGCCTCATCAAATCAATCCAGCTTCTCTATGCAGCATCAACAACTATTCCAAACGCTGAATGTCAATTTGGCTGAACGCAGTTATCCCATATTGATCGGGCAATCGGTTTTGTCTGACCGGTCAATTTTGTCTCAGCATATACCCGGTGATCGCGTCGCGATCGTGACTAACACGGTGGTCGCGCCTCTTTATTTAGCAAAAATTGAGCAACATTTACGTGACTTGGGTAAGCAATTTATCAGTATTATTTTGCCGGATGGCGAAGAGCACAAAACCTGGGCCAGCTTAATGCTGGTGTACGACGCCTTGCTAGAGGCTAAGTGTGATCGCAAGACAACGATGATTGCTCTGGGCGGTGGTGTGATCGGTGACCTGACCGGGTTTGCAGCATCCTCATATATGCGCGGTGTGCCGTTTATTCAAATCCCGACGACCTTATTGTCTCAGGTCGATTCTTCTGTCGGCGGTAAGACGGGGATTAATCATCCACTTGGCAAAAACATGATTGGCGCTTTTTATCAGCCACAAGCCGTAATTACTGATACATCTACTTTAACTACCTTGCCGGATAAAGAATTGTCGGCAGGTTTGGCGGAAGTGATCAAACATGGCGCGATTATCGATGCAGAATTTTTTACCTGGATAGAATCGAATATCGAAAAGCTGCGGGCTAAAGATCCGGTCGCGCTTGCTTACGCGATTTCGCGCTCATGTGAGATCAAAGCAGACGTCGTGCGGCAGGACGAGCGCGAAGGCGGTTTGCGTGCCATTCTCAATTTCGGCCACACTTTTGGACATGCGATTGAATCAGGCTTAGGTTTTGGTACTTGGTTGCATGGTGAAGCCGTTGGTTGTGGCATGGTGATGGCAGCCGATTTATCTTGCCGGCTTGGATTGATCGATTACGTCAGCAAAGTCAGGATTATTAATTTGATTGAAGCCGCAGGCTTGCCGACTGTTGCACCTGATTTAGGCGAAGAGCGCTGGTTAGAGTTGATGGAAGTAGATAAAAAAAATGAAGGCGGTAAGATCAAATTTATTCTGCTTAAACCACTAGGGTCGCCTTTGATTACGACAGTACCAAAAGAGAAGTTATCAGAAACCTTGCGTCACTGTATTCAATAATTAACGATGTTCTCCGACGCTCAACTCGCCCCTTACGCCGCACAATCTGCGACTTCCCGCGGGCGGCGTCATACCGAAGCTGCATCCAGTTCACGCTCTGAATACCAGCGAGACCGTGATCGCATCATCCATTGCACCGCATTCCGGCGTCTAGAATATAAAACTCAAGTGTTCGTTAATCACGAAGGTGATTTGTTCCGAACTCGCCTGACACACAGTCTGGAAGTGGCGCAAATTGCCCGCTCCATTGCGCGCAATTTACGTTTAAACGAAGATTTGGTCGAAGCGATTTCGCTTGCTCACGACCTGGGTCATACGCCCTTTGGTCATGCCGGGCAGGATGCGCTCAACGCCTGCATGAAAGAGTTCGGCGGATTTGAGCACAATCTGCAAAGTCTGCGGGTGGTCGATACCTTGGAAGAGCGCTATGGCGCTTTTGACGGATTAAACCTGACATTCGAAACTCGTGAGGGCATCCTCAAGCATTGCTCACTCAATAATGCCAGCAAATTAGGGGATGTCGGACAGCGGTTTTTAGAAAAAAAACAAGCGAATCTTGAGGCGCAACTAACTAACTTAGCAGATGAAATAGCCTATAACAATCATGACATCGACGATGGTTTACGCTCCGGTTTGCTATTGGAATCGCAACTGATAGAGTTGGATTTTTATGGCAGATTTCGTGCCGAAGTTGCTGTTACTTATCCTGGCATTAGCGGACGTCGTGCGATCTCAGAAACCATACGACGGATGATTAATGCTTTGATCGTCGATTTGATTACTACGTCCGAGCAGCGTATTCGGGATTGTGCGCCGCAGTCCGTAGATGACGTGCGTGATGCCGATCCCTTGATTTCTTTTTCCGATACCATGCAAAAACAGGCAACGGTGCTCAAGCAGTTTTTGCATCACAATCTATATCGCCATTACATGGTGAACCGCATGGCAAGCAAGGCGCGCAGAGTCGTGACAGATTTATTTAATGCCATGATGGATGAGCCGATTTTGTTGCCACCAGATTACCAGATTAAACTCGCTGAAAAAAATCCGCAGCAAAATGGCGAGCCGCAAGACGACCTGCGGCAGGCACGCAAGATCGCTGATTACATCGCTGGGATGACCGATCGTTATGCCATGCTGGAGCACCGCCGTTTGTTCTCTGTAGACGAAGTTTAATGTTCTCTGCAATGCAAGCACTGGCTGCACTTTCTTTTGCATAGTTGCACCTTGGACTATGGCTCAATTCAATACGGTGTGCAGCTTCTCAACATTGAATTTTTGCGTAATATGATACAACTTCGTACGCAGATACTCTTCCCTGTATATTTTAATCGTCCAAAGATTATCTGGAAAATCAAGGGATTTTAAAGAAAAAATCGGGGAGTATGTTATTTTGGCTTTAATTTTTACCTTGATTCTAGTTTCTAATCAAGCGTTCTTCACAGTTAAATTCATCGCGCATAAGTCCCTCGCTATTACTAGCTAGCTACCACGCCAGTTCGTCCGTCTTCCACTACAAAACTAGCAAGCTTGGTGATCCCAGAATCGACCTGGCTAACATCGTCCAGTGCCATAAAATGTGTGGTCATTTGCTTGGGTGTTAACTCAAGCAGCATATAACCACGCTTATCGCTGCGTCCAAATTTGATATGCGGATTTTGTGCTACCAGCTGATCTGTCCGTTCTTGCGGGCGTGAGCTGGAGGTGATCGATGTACCACAAAATTCGGTCGCTAAAATAGGGTTGCTAGCCGATGCTTTGCTGTAAAAATCACGCTTTAGATTGGCTGCATAAAACGTATGCACGTCGCCAGAAATCACGACAGGATTTGCTATTTGATACCGTTGCAAATCGCTAAATAGCCGCTGGCGTGCGACAGGATAGCCGTCCCAACCATCGGTCCAGAACTTGCCGTCACCTTCTTTTGTTACCGGTATCTGGCTTGATTGCGCCATTAAAGTTTGTTGTGTCAGAACGTTCCATTTTACGGCAGAAGTAGCAAAACCTTGCGCCAGCCATTTCTCTTGATCTGCCCCGAGTAAGCTGCGATTCGGGTCCAGCAATTCTTTACATTCCGCATTGCTTACGACGTTAGAGCCGCCCATGCCAGGTTTGGGGCAAGCATGATGCGAGCGATATTGGCGATCATCCAGTACATGAAAGCGTGCCAATTTTCCCCAATCGTAGCGCTCATAAATGCGCATCGCAGCAAAGCGACCAGCCTCACTTAACAGACTGTTTAAATTCGGCAGGCGGACCGGCATGTGTTCATAAAAAGCTTGATAGGCAGCCGCGCGTCGCAGTAAAAAATCGGGCGACAAACGCTCGTCTCTGTCATTGCCATAATCGTTACTAACCTCATGGTCGTCCCAAGTCACAATCCACGGTGCGACCTGATGAGCAGCTTGTAAATGGGGATCAGTTTTGTACTGCGCATACCTATTGCGATAACCGCTCAGCGTCATACTCTCAATATCCCGCCGACGTGGTTTAAGTGGATGAGTTAAATCGTAAGGACCCCATTCATAAATGTAATCGCCTAAAAAAATCACAAGGTCAGGGTAGGCTGCCGCGATATGTTTATGCCCGGCGTACTCACCAAATTCCCAATGCTGGCATGACGCTACTGCTAGTCGCAAACTCGATGGCATCGCCTCGGCAATCGGTGCCGTCCGGGTGCGGCCGACTGGGCTAACCGCATCCCCCAGCATAAACCGGTACCAATAATTACGTTCTGGCTGCAGGCCGACAATATCAACATGTACACTATGCGCTAACTCTGGCAAAGCGGTGTGCTCACCTCTGCCAATGACATGATGAAAGCTCTCATCTTCAGATATTTCCCAGCGTACTTTATAGGCGATAGGGGCCAAGGCGACTGCATTGAGCGGATCTGGCAACAGGCGTGTCCATAGCACCACGCTATCTGAGCGCGGTGAGCCAGATGCAACGCCAAGGTTGAACGGGTATCCGCTAATTTTATCCGCAGCAAAACTGCTTAATGTGCTGGACGACAGCGCAGCAAACGCGCTCAGTCTTGCAGTCTGATGTAAGAATCTGCGACGTTTCAGATCTAATGTCGCGTTCAATTTGCTGTCCGATTTATGGTTAGATTTGTATTTAATTTAGCGCGCAGATTGGCTCAGTGCGTCGATGTATTCTAACGGAGGAATCGTGCGAGGTTTTCTATCTTCACCGGTAGCTACGTAGGTCAGAAGAGCCTCAGTCACCTTAACCGTCGTAGCTTGCAGACGATTGCGTTCAGCAAATACTTCAACCGATATCGTGATGGAGGTCTTGCCCACCTTAACGACTTCAGCATAAATTGACAGCAGATCACCGACAAATACCGGTTGCTTAAATAGAAAAGAATTTACCGCAATCGTAGCCACGCGGCCATTTGCGCGACGTGCGGCAGGGATGGCACCAGCGATATCGACCTGCGCCATTATCCAGCCACCAAATACGTCACCGTGCACATTGGCATCGGCAGGCATTGGCATGACGCGTAATTGCGGCATACCAGGCGGGAGAGTAGTTTTATTTGATTCAGACATGCTATTTCCTTTCAACGATACAATTGTCCAGATAATAAACCAATCCGTAAGCAAAAAATGCGCCGTAACAATTCTTCTCCCCCAATATCTTCTGCTAATCGTTCAAGTGCGGATGTGCCCAAAGTCACTCGCAGCGATTGGACGACTGTTAAAACATTATTGCCTTATCTGTGGGCGTATAAATGGCGTGTTTTATTGGCATTAATTTTTTTGGTCGGTGCCAAACTTGCCAATGTCGGTGTGCCATTAATTTTGAAACAACTGATTGATCGGCTGACGATTACACCAGCACATCCTGCGGCGATGTTGGTCTTGCCTCTAGGTTTATTGGTTGGGTATGGTGCATTGCGTTTATCCACAACTTTATTTACGGAGTTACGTGAGTTTGTCTTTGCAAAAGTCACACAGCGCGCCGTGCGCACGATCGCGTTAAAAGTTTTCAGGCACCTGCATGCCTTGTCTTTACGCTTCCATTTGAATCGCCAAACCGGCGGTATGACGCGAGATATAGAGCGTGGCACACGCGGCATTTCTTCTCTGGTGTCGTATGCTTTGTTTAGCATTTTTCCGACTTTGTTAGAAATCAGTCTGGTCTTGATTTACCTGTCGACCCATTACGATATCTGGTTCTCACTGATTACTGCCAACGCCTTGGCCAGCTACATTACGTTCACGATTTTGGTCACTGAATGGCGCACGCATTTCCGTCGGACCATGAATGAACTTGATTCCAAAGCCAGCACCAAAGCGATTGATTCTTTACTCAATTATGAGACCGTTAAATACTTCGGTAACGAGAATTACGAAGCCCGTCGCTACGATGAGGGCTTGCAAAGTTATGAAGTTGCTGCCGTCAAATCACAGACTACCCTGTCCTTACTGAACACCGGTCAATCGCTGATAATTGCCAGCGCCGTAACGCTGATTTTGTGGCGTGCAACCCAAGGCGTGATCGACGGGAAAATGAGTCTTGGTGACTTAGTGCTGGTGAATACTTTTATGATTCAGTTGTATATACCGTTAAATTTTTTAGGTGTTTTATACAGAGAAATCAAGCAAAGTCTGGCCGACATGGAAAAGCTATTTTCGCTACTCGATCAACACCGTGAAGTGGCAGATCAGGATGATGCCAAGGCACTCCACATTGATCATGGCAAGGGCGGTGCGATCCAATTTTCTCAGGTCAATTTTAGTTATGAGACTAATCGCCAGATCTTGTTTGATATCGATTTTACAATTGTCGCAGGCACCACTACGGCGGTAGTGGGTCATAGCGGCTCTGGCAAATCAACGCTGTCTCGTTTGTTGTTCCGCTTTTACGATATCCAGAGCGGCAGCATTCACATCTATGGACAAGAAATTCGCAGCATCACCCAAAGTTCTTTGCGTAACGCTATTGGCATCGTGCCGCAAGATACCGTTTTATTTAATGACAGTATTGAATACAACATCGCCTATGGTAAACCAAGCGCTAGTCGTGAAGAGGTGATTGCCGTTGCACGCGCCGCATATATTCATGATTTTATTGAAAGCCTGCCGGACGGCTATGCCACTCCAGTCGGAGAGCGTGGATTGAAATTATCTGGCGGTGAAAAACAACGCGTAGCCATCGCCCGCACGCTACTCAAAAATCCTTCCATCATGATTTTTGATGAAGCAACCTCGGCATTAGATTCTAAATCGGAGCAAATGATACAAATGCAGCTCAAAGAAATTGCCAAGACACGCACCAGTTTAGTCATTGCACATCGCCTCTCTACCATCATCGACGCAGAGCAAATTTTGGTCATGGACAAAGGTCGCATCATCGAGCGCGGCACTCACCAGCAATTATTGGCGCAAGCCGGCGCTTATTCTCAAATGTGGGAAAGACAACAAAATCGCCCGGACGAGTCCGAGGATGACGAACTTGATGATCAGCTAAGTGATGGATTGAATAACGAGCAGCTGAATAGGGGTCTCAATACCCGCAACGAGACCACGCCAGCATGATCCGGCGCCTATTTTTAAGATGTCGCTAAGCCAAGCAAGCAACTCACTACGGAAATCTGGATAAGCGCACAGTAACACTCTTTAAAGCAGCACTTTTTAGATAGACTTTTAACTGTACCTGCGAACTGAGAGCTGAGAAATGAAATTGCTAATGTTGCTTAGATTAACTTAATCTTGGCTTAAAAATAATACTCGTAGTGGGTATATTTTAGTTGTCCATGACTTTGCTGCTTTATAAGATGTTTTTAATAAAAATAATAGGGAGTATATTAAAATCACTGCATCTTCAGGTCATATTAAGCTAAGCTATTGCCGTTCCGATATCAACTAGTTGTCGCAAAGCATTGTCGGCACAGAGTTTGCTACAGGTAGCTTAGAACTGACTCAGCTCGCGTCGGCAGATGCAATAAACAATGGTCATGGCTTAAAGGTATTCTGGCACAGAGGCAAAATTGCGCAGCGCAACAGCTTATCTGGTCCGTTCTAAAAGTTTTTAAATCGTCTCAAATTCAAGATTTAATTTGTAAATAATCCCCCTACTATGGGGTGGAATTATCCCAGGCTCAGGAGAAATAATGAAAGTACCAACACAAAAGCTGATGTTTCCCGCATTACTGCTGGCCTTACTCGTAAGCGCCTGCAGTCGCCAGGTAGAAGTCAAGATCGGTGTCGTGGCACCTATGACAGGCTCCTTGGCGCACAACGGCCAGGACATTGCCCATGGCGCGCAAATCGCGGTGGAAGAGCTAAACGAGGATGGTGTTTTTATTAAAGGCAAACGAGCGCACTTCAGTCTGGTGATTGAGGACGATAAAGCTTCCGCCGACGAAGGCAAAGCTGCGGCCCAAAGGCTAGTTGATGCGGGTGTGGTCGCAGTGTATGGACATTTTAATTCGGGCGTCACGATTCCGGCCGCGCCGATTTATGCCAAGGCGGGTATTCCACAAATGTCGGCATCGACTAATCCCCAGTTCACCCGCATGGGATTGTCTACAGTGTTCCGTATTGGTGCAGATGATATCGAGCAAGGCGCGACATTGGGGCGTATTGCGACCGAGAAGCTAAAAGCCAAAACCGTATTCGTGGTCGACGATGGTTCTCTCTTTGGCGTCGGCTTGGTGGCCGAGGTGCTGAAGATGCTCGATGCAAAAAAAATCAATTCTGGCAAAGAGTCTGTTACACCAACCACAGTCAACTACAGTAGCTTAATGAAAAAAATTACCGATCTGAATCCAGAGGTAATTATTTATGGCGGTGACGAACCGGTGGGTCTTGGTTTGTTGAAAGAACTGCGTACCAACGGCTCTAACGCCAAATTTTTGGTAGGTGATGGTTTATGTGAAGGTTCCACAATCAAAGCTGCTGCTGGCAACGCAGATCGTAATTTCTTCTGCACGGTAGCGGGTGTGCCGCCGTCTTGGTTGTCCGGCGGGGCTGCTTTCATTCAAAAATATCGTGCCAAGTATGGCGAGCCAGGTGCCATGTCGCCGATTTCTTATGATGGTATCCACGTATTTGCACAAGCTATGCAAAAAGCAGGTTCGATTGATCCTGCGGTATTTGTCCCCGAGCTCAAGAAAGATTCTTTTGACGGCAAAATCCAAGGCACTATCGAGTTTGATGCAAAGGGCGATATTAAAGACGGTACGGTCGTCATTTATGAATCTGTCGGTGGCAAGCTCACTGAAGTGAGCAGCATCTTTTAATAAGCTTGATCAGCTACACCATTAAAATAGCAGGAAATAAGTTGCACAAATAAGGATGCCACATCATTGAGTTGAATCTCATCGTGTGGCGTTTTTTTTGCCAGATGATCGTCAATCAGCATAAGATACTGCTATGGAAACCAAATGGCTGGAAGACTTCGTCTCTTTGGCTGAAACCAATAGTTTCAGCCGCTCCGCCGAGTTGCGACACGTCACGCAACCGGCTTTTTCACGTCGCATACAATCGCTGGAGGCCTGGCTGGGCAGCGATCTGATTGATCGCACTTCTTACCCCACCAGATTAACCCATGCGGGTGAGATTTTTTATGAGCAAGCCATCGCTATGCTGGGGCAGATCAACAATGCGCGCGCGCTATTGCGAGGTAAGCGTACTACTACGCAGACCACAGTTGATTTTGCTGTACCTCACACTTTATCCCTGACCTATGTACCAAAATGGCTGACCGGACTGGAATCTGCTTTTGGTGAAATCAATAGTCGCTTGCTTGCACTGAATGTGCATGATGCCGTGATGAGTCTAGTGGAGGGTGGCTGTGATTTGCTGCTGTGTTATCACCATCCGCGCCAACCTTTATTGCTGGACTCTGGTCAGTACGAGATGATTAGCATGGGTTCTGAAGCACTGCGCGCCTATGCTCGTTGCACTAAAGCTGGTCTGCCAGAATTTAGCTTGCCCGGCACAGAACGTTCGCCTTTACCCTTTTTGGCGTACGCCAATAATGCTTATTTGGGACGCATGGTGGACTTAATTTTAAACGACGCCCGTATTCCTTTACATTTTGAAAAATGCTACGAAACTGATATGGCCGAAGGTTTAAAAATGATGGCTTTGGAAGGACGAGGTGTGGCTTTTTTGCCCGAGTCCGCAGTCAGTCGTGAGCTAAAGCAAAAACAATTAGCGCGTGCTGATGGTGGGTCTAATGCGTGGGAAGTGGAGATGGAAATCCGTCTCTACCGCGAGAAACCTTCTACCCAGCGCCCCGGTAAATTAATCGTTGGACGGCTTTGGGATTATCTGGCGCAATTGCACGGCGCTCATAGCGGAGCGGAGCTGAAATTCGCTAAGAAAATAGTCAAAAAATAAGCTGAATCAAAAGAACTGTAATGCGTCAATATGAAAAATAATTGCCGGACCTGCGATGTGTCTGGCAAGATTTTTGTCAGGTTTTAGCACTACTATTTGGTAAAAAAACTGGCTTAAATATATCTATGCATTTTCTGCATACATACATGCAAACAAAGCATTGGCGACAGCGAGATCAGTTGTCCTACACTGCATCACGTTATCGGAATGCCGCTTTTAAAAAACGTTTTAAAGTACAAATGATGGGTCGCAATGGGTCGCAATTTGTCACATTAAGTTCGTGTTTTAGAGATCAACAAGTTCTGGTCGTTAGTATTGAACGTCGAATATCGTTAACTCATTTAATTAAACAAGTCAGTCAAACAAGTCAGGAGACATACCATGTCCAGCCAACACCAAATACCATCTTATCTTACCCCTCATGAGACAGGTCCTTGGTCCGTTTATTTAGAGCAAATTGATCGCGTCACCCCTTATCTCGGACACTTATCGCGTTGGGTAGAAACCCTCAAGCGTCCTAAGCGTATTCTCATCGTCGATGTGCCTATCGAACGCGATGACGGTAGTATTTCTCACTTTGAGGGCTATCGCGTACAACACAACACGTCCCGCGGCCCAGGTAAAGGTGGCGTGCGTTTTCACCAAGATGTGACCCTGTCAGAAGTGATGGCGTTGTCTGCTTGGATGACGATTAAGAATTCTGCTGTCAACGTACCATACGGCGGTGCTAAAGGTGGTATCCGTGTCGATCCAAAAACACTCTCGCGTGGCGAACTGATGCGTATGACGCGTCGTTACACCTCAGAGATCGGCATCATCATCGGACCGGATAAAGATATTCCTGCGCCAGACGTCAATACCAACGAACAAACGATGGCGTGGATGATGGACACCTATTCCATGAATGAAGGTCGCACAGCTACCGGTGTAGTAACGGGCAAGCCAATTTCACTCGGTGGTAGTTTAGGTCGCCGTGAAGCAACCGGACGTGGTGTATTCGTAGTCGGTTGCGAAGCTGCGGCAAAACGTAATCTAAATATCGCCGGTGCGAAAATCGCAGTCCAAGGTTTTGGTAACGTTGGCGGTATCGCCGGTCGTTTATTTGCAGAAGCTGGCGCAAAAATCGTTGCTGTACAAGATCACGGCGGCACCGTATTCCACTCGTTTGGCTTGGATGTGCATAAATTGCTCGATCATGTGGCAGCCGTCGGCAGCGTTGCGGGCTTTGAAGGTGCAGAAGCAGTTTTGCCGAATGAAGATTTCTGGGGCGTTGATTGCGACATCCTGATCCCGGCTGCCTTAGAACAGCAAATCACGGAAGCCAATGCCAACAAGATTCGCGCCAAAATTATTCTGGAGGGTGCAAATGGCCCAACTACGCCCGTCGCCGATGATATTTTGCGTGATAAAGGCGTATTGGTCGTGCCTGACGTAATTGCTAATGCCGGTGGTGTGACGGTAAGTTATTTTGAATGGGTACAGGATTTCTCTAGCTATTTCTGGCAAGAAGATGAGATTAATCAACGCCTGACAAGGATCATGAAAGAAGCCTTTAACGCAGTATGGCAAATTACTGAAGAAAAAGATGTCTCTCTGCGCACAGCAGCGTTTATTATTGGTTGTTCTCGAGTTTTGCAAGCACGCGAAGTACGTGGTTTATATCCATAACATTAGTAAATTGTTTGAATTAAGTCGTCCGTATTAATTCGTTAGTATCAATCCACTATCAGCTAAAAAAATAGCGATAGTGGAAAAGTAACATCCATCAATCGTTTATTCGTTGATGGGTGTATTTTCATATATGGCGCAGTTAATTTTTTTAGATCGTCTCGTGTTTGTGGCACGTATTTTGCTGTTGTTTTTGCTGTGTGGATAATTCTCACTGGTTCCGCATCGCGACAGGAATAATGTTTTGCGAGGTTTGCTTTTTTTATCTGTTTAAAAGTATCTTCGCAGTTAGGTCAGTACATCCTCATATCCTGAGCTTTACACAGAAGTAATTTCTTTCTCACCAAGGGAGCCAAGATGAAAGTCAACTGTAGTATGAGCAAAATAATTGTTTTTAGTCTCTTAAGTTGGGGCGTTACGTTTTCAAGTGTTGCCGATACACTTTCTAATATTAAAGAGTCGCAGACAATTACGATTGCAAACCGTGAGGCGTCTTTGCCTTTTTCGTATTTATCTGAAAATAAAAAACCGATAGGCTACTCGATTGATATCTGTTTGAAGATTGTCGATGCACTAAAAAAAGAACTTAAGCTTCCTCAATTAAAAGTCAATTATTTGCTGGTCACAGGTAGCACACGTATTCCAAGTATCGTGGAAGGTAAAGCTGATCTGGAATGTGGTTCTACTACCAATAATACTGAGCGTCGCAAGCAAGTAGCCTTCTCCATTCCTCATTTTTTTGCTACCTCCCGTATGTTGGTCAGGGCAGATTCTGGAATAACTAACTGGACTGATCTTAAAGACAAAATGGTTGTGACTACCAAAGGTACTACTTCAGTTAAATTGTTAAACGACCGTGATAAAGTTCGTTCGCTAGGATTGAAGTTGCTTGAGGCGAATGACCATAACAACTCTTTTGCGATGCTTGAATCGGGACAAGTGGCAGCGTTCCCTATGGACGACGTCTTGTTGTATGGCTTAAGAGCGAATGCCAAAGATCCCAGTATGTTTGTGATTGTTGGCGACGGACTTTCCACTGAGCCGTATGGCATTATGTTGCGTAAAGATGATCCTGCATTTAAGGCTTTTGTTGACCGCCAAATTAGTAATCTGATGTCTGACGGCGAAATTACAAAACTGTATTCAAAGTGGTTTCAACAACCGGTGCCACCTAAGTCGATAAATTTGAACATGCCAATGGGTCTGTTATTGCGCGATACCATTCGTTTCCCATCCGACAAAGTGCCGGATTAGACATCCAGATTGAGCTGATAATTTAAGCTTATAAATTAGTGTGAAGTTATAAAAAATGAGAAAAGATGTGTTGCTGAAATAGATCAAAAAATTCGTTCAGCGACCTGTCTTTTACATGCAACTGATGAGTAATATTACGTACCGTTTTAGAGTAGAAAAACGTTTTATGTATAGGTGGTTTTGGTAAACTCGTTGTGCAATATTTTCGATGTAACTTTTGGAGACTGTATGAAATTATCGACATTATTTTCTGTTCTGGTAACTGCTGGTGTAATCGTAGGATCTGTGGGCGTAGCACAAGCGCAAGAAACTGGAACACTGAAAAAAATTAAAGAAACAGGCACGATTACCCTCGGTGTGCGTGACTCTTCCATTCCTTTTTCTTACCTCGATGACAAACAGTCATATCAAGGTTATTCGGTTGATCTGTGCCTCAAAGTGGTCACAGCAATTCAAAAACAATTAGGTTTGACGGCACTCAATGTAAAACTCAATCCAGTAACTTCTGCCACACGGATTCCTTTGATGGCAAACGGCACGGTCGATCTGGAGTGCGGTTCCACTACTAACAATGTAGAACGTCAAAAGCAAGTTGCCTTTGCACCGACGACTTTCGTTACTGCAAATCGTATTTTGTCTAAAAAATCATCTGGTATCAAAACCTTGGCAGATTTACGTGGCAAATCTGTTGTGTCAACATCAGGTACGTCTAACCTCAAGCAATTGACCCAACTTAATGCAGATCAAAATCTGGGCATCAACATTTTGCCAGCCAAAGATCATGCTGAAGCGTTCCTGATGGTAGAAACTGGTCGCGCTGTCGCTTTTGTCATGGATGATATTTTGTTGGCGTCTTTAGCAGCGAATTCCAAAGCACCTGCCGATTATGAAATCAGCAAAGAAGCGCTGTCAGTCGAGCCGTACGGCATCATGATGCGCAAAGATGACGCGCCATTCAAGGCTATCGTTGATAAAGCGGTTGCTAATATTTTGACCTCCGGCGACATCAACCGCATTTATCACAAATGGTTCTTACAGCCAATTCCGCCTAAAGGTATTTCTTTGAACTGGCCAATGTCTGATCAATTCAAGGCAGTAATTGCAAAGCCAACGGATTCTGGCGAGCCATCAGCCTATGCTGCTGTTCCTGAAGCGCAGCAAGCGGTATTGAAAAAGAAAAAGTAATTTTATAAAAATATGAAATGAGCCATTGCATGACGGGAGGCATCAAGCCTACCGTCATGTTTTAGTTAAGACTTACGCAAAATTGCCTAGACTCCGTTGCGCCACCTTGCCGTACACTTTGTACAGCTTTCGTTGATGTCGCCTTTCAGGACAATTTTGCGTAAGTCCTAACAACATTAAATGGTTAGCCATTTTGGAAGGGACAGAAATGAACTATAACTGGAACTGGAATATCTTTTGGGAGGCAGCGCCAGATGGCGGCGGCACCTATTTTGATTCATTGATCTCGGGTATGTTGTGGACCTTAGCGACCGCAGCCTTAGCTTGGATCATCGCGCTTTTTTTAGGCGCTGTCATCGGCACCATACGCACCGCACCGAATAAATGGGCCGCGCGTCTTGCCAATGGGTATGTGGAATTATTTAGAAATATTCCGCTACTGGTACAAATGTTTTTATGGTACTTCGTCATGCCAGAACTGGTGCCGACGGAAATGGGTAACTGGCTGAAGTCGTTGCCAAATGCACCGTTTGTCACTGCGGTATTGAGTCTGGGTTTCTTTACCTCGGCACGGGTTGCTGTACAGGTATCAGCTGGTATTAATGCCTTACCTCGTGGCCAAAAAATGGCTGGTACTGCCTTAGGTTTAACGCTGCCACAAACTTATCGCTATATATTATTGCCAATGGCGTTTCGCATTATTTTGCCTGCGCTCACCAACGAATTAGCCGCGATTATTAAAAATAGTTCTGTCGCATTGACCATCGGTTTGATGGAGTTGACTGCCAGTGCACGCTCAATGCAAGAATTTTCTTTTCAGGTATTTGAAGCGTTTAGTGCTGCTACGCTGATCTATTTAATGGTATCAGTGATTGCGATCATGCTCTCTAATTTGCTGGAAAAGAAAACCGCCGTGCCAGGGTTTATTACCTCCGGCTCTGCTAATGCGGGAGGACATTAATCATGTTTAGTAATTTTGATTTTGATGTCATTCAGCGTTCTTGGGTTTATCTGTTTAAAACAGGGATGTCGTTCACGCTAGAACTGACATTTCTGGCGATGACTGGTGGTATCGTTCTTGGTACTTTGTTGGCGATGATGCGCCTGTCCAGCATTAAGCCGATCAAATTTATCGCCACGACCTATGTCAATATCATGCGCTCCATTCCTCTGGTGCTGGTGATTTTCTGGTTCTATTTCCTGGTGCCTTATCTTGGTGCGTGGATTATCGGTTCCAAAGATCCTGTGCAAGTCGGTGCGTTCTCTTCTTGCTTGATTACCTTCGTGATGTTTGAGGCGGCCTACTATTGCGAAATTATGCGCTCTGGTATTCAGTCGATCCCACGTGGACAAATCTGGGCTGGCTATGCCATCGGGATGAACTACTGGCAGACCATGGGCAACATTGTTTTGCCACAAGCCTTCCGCAATATGATCCCGGTTTTGCTGACACAAACCATCGTCTTATTCCAAGACGTATCGCTAGTTTATGTACTGTCGATTCCTGATTTTGTCGGCGCCGCTTCTAAGATTGCACAACGTGACGGACGATTAGTAGAAATGTATTCCTTTGTTGCCGTTGTGTACTTCGCTCTTTGCTTTGCATTGTCGGCACTGGTTAAAAAATTACAAGAAAAAGTCGCGATTATTCGCTGACCAATTACTTATTTAGATAAAAACATTTTAAAGAACGTTAAAAAAACGTTTGGAGAAGATCATGATTAAATTAAATAACGTCAGCAAATGGTACGGTCAATTCCAAGTATTGACTGACTGCACTACGGAAGTCACTAAAGGTGAAGTCGTTGTGGTCTGCGGTCCATCTGGTTCTGGTAAATCTACCTTGATTAAAACTGTCAATGGGCTGGAGCCTTTCCAAAAAGGCGACATCACGGTGGATGGTATTTCTGTTGGTGATCCAAAGACCAATTTGTCCAAATTGCGCGCGCGCATCGGGATGGTATTTCAGAACTTTGAGTTGTTTCCGCATTTGTCGATTCGTCAGAATCTGACCATTGGCCAAGTCAAAGTCTTGGGGCGCTCAGAAGAAGAGGCGACAGAAAAAGGTCTTAAATATTTAGACCGCGTCGGCCTGATCGCGCAAAAAGATAAATTCCCTGGTCAGTTGTCCGGTGGTCAGCAACAACGCGTAGCGATCGCCCGCGCATTGTCGATGGACCCGATCGCCATGTTGTTTGATGAGCCAACTTCTGCGCTCGATCCAGAAATGATTAACGAGGTGCTGGATGTTATGGTGGGTCTGGCGCAGGAAGGTATGACGATGATGGTCGTAACGCATGAGATGGGCTTCGCCAAAAAAGTCGCCAATCGCATCGTCTTCATGGACAAAGGTTTGATTGTAGAAGATTGCGCCAAGGATGAATTCTTTAATGCGGCCCGCTCTGAGCGTGCACGTGATTTCCTGGCTAAGATTATTCACTAAGTTCGGTACTGATCCCAGTTTGTAATGCGGCTTTCTAAGTAATAGATTTAACCCAGATTTTCCATTGGAACAGCGACAAGTGTGCCTTTGGCGGACTGACTGGCTAGACGCGACGACGACGCAAGCTGCATCTTGCTAGGAGGAGCAACAACGCTAGGCAGTTCGCCAAAGGTGTAATTGTTGCTGTAGCGTTCGCACCCAAATCGCGGTCGTGCTGTCCCGCTGAACACCGCATGCCCTCTGCGTTTTTTGCGAAGTAGTAGCGGTCTAATGGAAAATCTGGGTTTAATATACTCCCCATTTTATTTTTTAAAATAACCGAATTGCCCAGAGATTATCTGGGTGATTAAAATATACATAGATGGAGTATATTTGATTCGCTGTAGAATAGCGTAAAAAAGGTAAAATGGCGGCGTCGATTATAAGCGAGCCGCCATGCCTACTCAAACCACTCCAGCTGTACCAACATCTCCACAAGACTTCACTACTGAGCTCACTACCGGGCTCACCTCCCAGCTCACTATCACGCGGCCTGACGACTGGCACTTGCATTTGCGCGATGGCGCATCGCTTGCCAGCGTGTTGCCGCATACAGCGGCGCAGTTTGCTCGTGCGATAGTGATGCCTAATCTCAAGCCACCAGTCACCACAACTGAACAGGCGGGCAGTTACCGTGAGCGGATTTTGGCAGCCTTGCCAGCAGGGATGAGTTTTGAACCATTGATGACGCTGTACCTGACCAACAACACGCCGCCAGATGAAATCCGTCGTGCAAAAGATAGTGGGTTCGTCCATGCAGTGAAGTTGTATCCGGCTGGTGCCACCACCAATTCAGATGCCGGCGTCACCGATCTGAGCAAATGCTATAAAACGCTGGAAGTCATGCAAGAAGTCGGCATGCCGTTTTTAGTGCATGGAGAAGTGACTGATCCAGAAATCGATTTATTTGATCGTGAAGCGGTTTTCATCGACCGAGTGATGCTTCCGCTACGCCGCGACATGCCAGACCTGAAAGTCGTTTTTGAACATATCACCACCAGCGAGGCAGCGCAGTATGTTGCCAGCGCCGAGGGTCCGATTGCAGCAACGATTACCGCCCATCATTTGCTGTACAACCGCAATGAGATTTTTAAAGGTGGCATTCGTCCGCACTATTATTGCTTGCCTGTGTTGAAGCGCGAAACGCATCGCCTTGCTTTACTCAAAGCTGCCACATCGGGTAGCCCGCGCTTCTTCCTCGGTACGGATTCTGCACCCCATCCAAAAGGTTTAAAAGAGCATGCCTGCGGTTGCGCCGGTTGTTACACCGCCTTGCACGCGATGGAGCTGTATGCCCAAGCCTTCGATCAGGCGGGTGCGTTGGATCAGCTGGAAGCCTTTGCCAGTTTCAATGGTCCCGATTTTTACCAGTTGCCGCGTAACACAGGCACGATTACTCTCAAGCGTGAGAGCTGGAACATGCCGACCGAATTGCCATTTGTCGACACCAGTATCGTGCCGCTCAATGCGGGTGAAACCTTAGCTTGGAAGATGTTTGCTACCCAGCCATAAGCAGGGTGGCTGAGTATCAACATAGGCACAAGCATGAACACATTTTTCTCCGGCATCGATTGGACGCAAGCCTGGTATACCTCAGTCAGACCAGCGGCGCAAGAGTTGTTGATGTCGGATGACTGGCGCAGCCATATCAATACCTGCGCGCAAAAAAAAGATGTGCGCAATCAGCGGCAGCAAGCCATTCGTTTTGTTGCGCAAGACGCGCTGCCGGATGGCGCCGCATACGAGACCTTTATCAGCACGACAGGACAAGTACCAACGCGAGAAAACCTGCACGATTTCTTTAATGCCTTGGTATGGCTGACTTTCCCCAAAATAAAACAGCAATTAAATGCTTTGCAAGCTGCACAGATTGCCCAACACGGCATAGGGAAATCTCGTGGAGCAGCACGCGATGCTGCCACGATTTTTGATGAAAATTCTGCTTTACTGGTAGTAGAGAATTCTGTCGATGGCGACGCTTTAATCGGAGCATTGCGGACGCATCAGTGGCAGCAGGCATTTATTCATTATCGGACGATGTTTGGTCAACAAGCCGAGGTATGGGCGTTTGGTCATGCGCTGATGGAGAAGTTGGTGCAGCCGTATAAAGCCATTACGGCGCATGCGTATGTGGTGCGGGTTGAACCCGATTTTTTTACTTTGGACGCTGATACTAAGCGTGACACTCTGGATCAGATGGTTGCGCAGGGTTTGGCCGGGGTGAGTTTATCTACCTCCGATTACACGCCTTTGCCTGTGTTGGGTTTGCCGGGATGGTGGGTGGTGCAGGATGAGGATTTTTATGCTGATACGCAGGTGTTTCGGGCTAAGAGGGTACCGCAATTAGCTCCTTCAGAAATATAAAGAACTCGGTCATCAATCAGTGATGCACATTGCTTTGCGTGCAAACCGTGTCGTTGGTTTTGGATTACTGGCCGGTGGTAGACCGGTGGCTAGTTAGCTTTTTTGCTTCGCCAAAAAAGCTAACCAAAAAAAGGCGACCGCACCGTCGCTACCCTTTGGGTTCCCGTTTGTGCAAGGCAAAAAATGGGAAGTGTCCACAACTCGGTTGGCTCAGACAAGGACACTTCTTTTTCCATTTTCTGCCTTGCACAAACGGCAGCGCCAAAGCGGAATTCAGATCAAAAGCTGACTTAAAACCAAAACCAAAACCAAAACCAAAACCAAAACCAAAACCAAAACCAAAACTAACTCAGTGGCGCTTGTTTAAGCAGATGTTTACAATTCTTGAATAGGTATTTTGCTAAAATCTTTTTCTGAGTTTCTCTCTATAGGAGCGAATATGAATGTCATCAATCAAGAAATTTTCTTGCGGAAATTAAAGCAACATTGGTTTTTTATTGCCGCAATCGTGATGATTTGCGGTGATTGGATAGTGGTGAGGACTCAGGGTGTAGATCGGCCTCGCTTGATGGAGGCTGCTGTTTTGGGTGATCTGGCCTTGATTATGCCTTTGCTATATTTTGTCTGTTATCGTTCCAAAGGCAAAGCTGCGATTATTCGCGCTTGTGCTTTAAGTTGCAGCGCGATCTGGCTTTGTGGTTACATTATTCCGCACGCGCATCATTACTTATTGAATAGCTTAAGCTGGATGCGTTATTTGGGGATGGCGGTGCTGACGGTGTTGGAGATCAAGCTGATACTGATGTTGTGGCGTACCATCTTTAAATCTAATTTATCGGCTGAAGATGTTGCGACTGAAGTTGCGGCTAAAGCTGATATACCATTATGGGTAGCGCGTTTGATGGCCTTAGAAGCCAGGTTCTGGCGTCGTATCTGGCTAACATTAAAGCAACTCACAGGTCGCGGTGACCAGTGAGTTGCAGTGCTACATAATTATTGTTCCCGCAACCAAACCTGTGAACGTCCAAACCAAGGTGTGCCGATATAGCCGCGCACATTGAGTTTCTTGTTGTTATCTGTCACGGTTAATTTGCTGCGGTACAACTTACCGTTGGCGGGGTCTAAGATACGGCCGCCGGTGTAGTCATCGCCGTCTTTTTTCAGACCCGACAAAATCGTCATGCCGATCACAGCTTGATCTTTATTGACGCCCTCACACTTGTCGCATTTTGGATTGGCGTCGGCACTGGGTTCCAGAAAAAGTTTTTCTATTTTGCCTTGCAGTTCGCCGCCACTCTCGACGATGCGTATCAGTGCTTTGGGTTTCCCTGATTGATCATCAATACTTTTCCACAGACCCACTGGCGTCGATTCTTGTGCAAGCGCGAATGAACTAATGGAGGCTATCAAGATAGACAAGGACAGGGTGAGGAATTTTTTTGTTTGCATGGTGTCTCCGTTATTAAAGTTTTTAGCGTTAGGACTGACTCAAAACTGCCTTAGTTGCGTTACAGCGCCTAGTCGGGATAATTTTGCTTTAGCCCTAAACTTGTTATTAGATTGCTGACAGAAATTGTACGTGGCGTTGATTTCGCCACGTACTTAATTTTTAGAGCATCTACTTTAATAAAGAGAAAACACCACAATCGCCTAGTGTTTAGGCTGCCGGCAACTTGGCAAACTGCTCGCGCAATTTATCTAGTGTGGCTGAGAAGTTGGCCATTCTTTCTTTCTCTTGCTCAACCACTTGTGCTGGGGCACGTGCGACAAAACTTTCGTTACCCAGCTTGGCTTGCGCCTTGCTGATTTCTGCATCGAGTTTGGCGATTTCTTTGCTTAAGCGTTCGCGCTCTGCTGCCACATCGATTTCTACTTTAAGCATCAGTTTAGAGGTGCCGACGACCGATGTTGGCGCTGGAGAATCCGGCAATGCATCTACCACCAGTACCTCGGACAACTTTGCCAGCGCTTGCAGATACGGTGCGAACGATTCCAGACGTGCTTTCTCTTTCGCATCGTTTGCTTGCAACAACAGCGGCACGCGTAGCGCCGGAGATAATTGCATTTCACCACGTAGATTGCGACAGGCATCGGTCAATAACTTCAGCGCGGTCATCCATTCTTCGGCAACGGTATCGATGTTGGCGGTGTTCACCAAAGGATAAGGCTGGCGCATGATGGAATCTCCAGCTGGATCTAAGGTCTTGCCCGCCAGTGGCGCGACGGTTTGCCATAAGGCTTCTGTCACAAACGGGATCACCGGATGCGCCAGCCGCAGTATCACTTCCAGCACGCGCAATAAAGTGCGACGGGTTGCACGTTGCTGTGCCGGTGTGCCTTGCTGTACTTGCACCTTGGCGACTTCCAGATACCAGTCGCAATATTCGTCCCATACAAACTTATAAATGGCCGAGGCAATATTGTCGAAGCGATAGTCCGTAAAGCCTTTTTCTATTTCGGCCTCGGCGTGTTGCAAAGTGGAGATGATCCATTTATCCGCTGGCGAATAATCCAGATCTGCGTCCGTCACCGTGGCGGCAAAACCGCAATCATGACCTTCGGTATTCATCAGCACAAAGCGGGTTGCGTTCCACAATTTATTGCAAAAATTACGATAGCCTTCGCAGCGACCGAGGTCGAAATTAATATTGCGACCAAGTGATGCATAGCTCGCCATCGTAAAGCGCAGGGCGTCTGTGCCATACGCCGGAACACCATCGGCAAATTCTTTGCGCGTGGCTTTTTCAATCGCGGTTGCCTGCTTAGGATTCATCAAGCCAATCGTGCGTTTAGCGACCAGATCATCCACGCTGATGCCATCGATCAGATCAATCGGATCGAGCGTATTGCCCTTGGATTTGGACATCTTCTGACCGCTAGAATCTCGCACCAGACCATGTACATAGACCGTGTGGAATGGTACCTTTCCAGTAAAGTGCGCCGTCATCATGACCATGCGTGCGACCCAGAAAAAGATAATGTCAAAGCCAGTCACCAGCACCGAGGATGGCAAGAACATTTCTATGTCTTTAGTTTCTTCCGGCCAGCCCATGGTAGAAAACGGCACCAGCGCTGAAGAGAACCAGGTGTCCAATACGTCGTCATCACGCTTTAACGCGCCGCTGTAACCAGCCGCATCTGCTTTGGCTTTGGCTTCTTCGTCATTACGTGCCACGAAGATTTCGCCATTGTCACCGTACCACGCAGGGATTTGATGACCCCACCATAGTTGGCGTGAGATACACCAGTCCTGGATGTTGTTCAGCCATTGGTTGTAAGTCGTGCTCCAGTTTTCCGGTACAAATTTGATTTCGCCATTCGCGACTTTTTCTAGCGCGACTTCGGCGATGGATTTGCCTGGGAAATGCGTGCCTTCTGGTGCGGCTTTGCTCATCGCCATAAACCACTGGTCGGTTAGCATAGGCTCGATCACGACATTGGTACGATCGCCACGCGGCACCATCAGTTTGTGCGGCTTAACGGATTCTAATAAGCCTTGCGCGTCGAGGTCGGCGACGATTTGTTTGCGCGCGACAAATCGATCCATGCCTTGATAAGGCGCTGATCCGTTCTCATTAATTTTTGCGTCCAGTGTAAGGACGCTGATCAATTCCAGCTTATGACGCTGACCGACTGCGTAATCGTTAAAGTCATGCGCAGGCGTGATCTTGACGCAGCCTGTGCCAAACTCTTTATCAACATAGTCGTCGGCGATAACGGGAATTTCTCTATCCGTCAGCGGCAGTTTTAACATCTTGCCGACCAAATGGATATATCGCTCATCGGTAGGGTCAACCGCGACTGCAACGTCGCCCAGCAAAGTTTCTGGACGCGTCGTTGCAACCGTCAAATGACCACTGCCATCCGCGAACGGATAGCGGATATGCCACATAAAGCCGTCTTCTTCTTCCGATACCACTTCCAGATCAGACACAGCAGTACCCAACACTGGATCCCAGTTGACCAGACGCTTACCACGATAGATCAAACCCTGTTCTACCAGTTTGACAAATACTTCAGTGACGACTTTGGAGCGCGGTGCGTCCATCGTGAAGTATTCGCGTTGCCAGTCTGCTGACGCACCCATGCGGCGCATCTGGCCGGTGATGGTAGAGCCGGATTTTTCTTTCCACTCCCAGACTTTTTCTAAAAATTTTTCACGACCTAAATCATGACGTGAAATTTTTTGTGCATCGAGCTGGCGTTCTACCACGATTTGGGTCGCAATGCCGGCGTGGTCCGTGCCCGGTATCCAGGCGGTGTTGTGACCACGCATACGATAATAGCGGGTCAGACCGTCCATGATCGTTTGGTTGAAAGCATGCCCCATATGCAATGTGCCGGTGACGTTGGGCGGCGGTAGCTGGATGCTGAAAGACGGTTTGCTGGCGTCGGTACTGGCGGCGAAATATCCGCGCTTTTCCCACTCTGTGCGCCAAAATGCTTCGATATCGGCGGGCTCAAATGACTTGGCTAATTCCATGATGTGATCTAGGTTTGGTTGGTTTGCTCAATCCTTGATTATAAGGGACAGCCGTATCAAATCTAAAATATGCTGCATAAGATATGCTGCATAAAATCGGCCCGATTTTGAATATTCTTTTTTTGCCCGCTAAATGCGCTTGGATTGAAGCAGACAATCGCTGGCTACCAGTTAGCTTTAGATCAGGATTAATAAAGTGCGGGATGCACTGATGGAATGCCATAGCAGTACCAGCGTAGCGAGATTTTTTATATTGATATCAGCTTAATTTAGCTTAATTTCCATATACTCCCCATTATTTTTATAAAAAATAGCGATTTGTCCATATTTTATATGGACAGTCTAAATATACATCTCCTGAGTATATTAATATCTTAACTGGATCAAGCCTGCGGCCGTAGTCAGATCCGTCCGCAATCATGCTTTGTGGTCTGCTTGCATCGCAGCATGGGTATTCGCTCAGAATGCCGAAGAAAGCGTCAATTAAAATGCTAGCATGTCATTGGTTTTAAAAATCACATTGGTTCGTCAGAGCCAGTTGCCGTCCGCAAGCAAAGCTATATCCTCATTTTTAGAAGTTCCTTATAACGAAGAAGTATTTCTGTATGAGCGTATGTTTGACAATAAACTGATACTGCGTTGTTCCCGCGCCGTTGTTCTGTTATTGGCTCTTGGCCTGACAGCGTCGCCCGCACGCGCTGATGAGGCTGCAGATTTGGCGCAGATTGATCAGATTTAGATTCTTGGTGATACCGACAATGCCAATGCATTAAAGCAGTTGCAAAGCTTTCAAGAAAAACTCTCGGCCGATGCCAGTTATCAAGTCAAATTAAAAGCGCTCAAGTTGATGACAGGATTGTTATACGATGCTGGCAAGGCGAGTTCTGCAAAAAAGGTGAATGCGACTCTAATGGCGTTAGCTGTCAAAGAAGGTGATCAGCGCTCGATCAATTTTGCCAAAGTTAACCAGGCGTTTGACGAGATTGACGATGGCCATCCTGAACAAAGTATTGCCAATCTTACTGAGGTGCAAGATGCGATTAAGGCGTCGCCTGACCCAGAACTGAAAATGCGCATCAGCAGCGCTTTTGGTGCGGTCTACGCATCGACTGGCCGATTTGAATTGGCGCTTTCTTATTACTTAGACGCGCTCAAACTCACCGATCTACAACCACGCCGGCAAGCGCATGCCAAGTTGTATCAGCTTGATTTAATCAGCCGGCTATACACGACTATGAAAAATCCAGAGAAGGCGCTCACGACGATCGATGAAGCGCTAGCGATTTTCTCGGCAACCACGGATCTGAAAAGTTTAGCCTCACTGACTATGGTGCAGGGCGTTGCCTATGCGCAGTTAGACCGCAACAAAGATGCGCTGATTTCTTTTCAAAAAACACTCAACATCGCGCGTGAGGCGGGCATCCCGGCGTTGGAAATTAGCGCACTTGGTAATATCGCTGATCAATATCTGATCATGCATAATTTTGTTGAGGCTGAGCGTACTACCAAGATCGCCTATGAAAAAGCGGATGCGATTCACGATGAATATTTAAAGCAACTAGCCAATGTCAACTGGGGATTTGCGCTCGGCGGGCAAGGTAAGATTACTCAGGGTGCAGAAAAAATAAATAGCGTGATCGCCTACTTTGAAAGCATCGATTCTAAAACGAACGTCGAGGGTATTTTAGGTGAGCTTGGTCTCATGTATGAGCACGCGGGCATGTACAAAGAAGCCGTCGCAACCATGCACAAGAAGGAGACACTGAGCGATGATCTATTCAAAGCTGAGAGCGCCAAAGCCGTCGCCACTTTACAAGAGACGTTCAACGCGGACAAGCGACAAAAGCAGATCGAGTTATTAGGTCGTGATAACCAGTTAAAGGACGCCGATATAAAAAATCGTCGGCTGCAACAAGTCATCACCTTGCTCGGTGCCATGTTGACAGTTATGGCTGGAATATTTATTTTCTTGTTGTACCGCCGCGTCAGAAAAACGAATGCAAAATTAGTCGAAGCGAATTTGCAATTAGAGTTCCATGCCGTGCGCGATCCTTTAACCGGACTCTATAACCGGCGATCTTTTTTAGAGATCATGAAAAATCGGGAGATCAGTAGTGACAGGGAACGACGTGAAAATGATAGCGACAATCCAGATTGCTTGCTGTTATTAGATATCGACCATTTCAAGCAAATTAATGACACCTGGGGTCACGCGGTTGGTGACAGTATATTAATGGAAGTCGCCCATCGTTTGAGAAAAACAGTACGAGATTCAGATATGGTGTTGCGTTGGGGCGGTGAAGAGTTTTTGATTTATTCGCCTAAATCCAACCCTGCTCAATTGAAAAAATTAGTCGAGCGCGTGTTGTCTGCTATTGGCGAAAATTCGGTTCAGGTCGGTGAAAATGCGATCTTGGTTACTGTCACAGCGGGATTTATTTCCTTACCTTTTTCAGATATTCCCGAAGAAATTTGTAGTTGGGAAAAAGCCATGCAAATGGCGGATATGGCTTTATATCTGGGCAAAGCGCACGGGCGCAACCGCGCATATGGACTGGCACGTTTGCTGGTGCCGCACGAACAAGCAATGCCGATTCTGGATCACGACTTGTCCGCGGCGATCAGCGCTAATATGGTGGAATTAATCGAAGTCATCGGGCCGGTAAAGCGCAAAGAAATCAATACGAATTAAAAAATCAAACGATCTGTTAACAGAAAGTCGTTATAATGCGGCTAGTTTTTGAGATGATTTCGAAGCTACAAGATACAACAATGTATTAAACAAGCATCGCAACTAGTACCAGAATAAAAGTAACTGAACACACGAAACTGAATAAGAGAAATGCTAGGGGTCCTGCCAGCAAGAACACGCTGACGGGTGAGAAATACCCTTGAACCTGATCTGGATAATGCCAGCGAAGGGAAGCAAATTAGTGCCGCACGGGGCTACTCAAACCCTCATCATCTTCACCGTGCGCACCTCAAGCCTCCCACGCTGCCACCAACAATGTGCACGTTAATGGGAGCAAAAATGAACGCCAAGCCACAATTTCTATCCGCTACCGCAGTAGTCGATCAAGCGGCAATCCAGCCGCTACCAAATTCCCGCAAAATTTACATTCAAGGTAGCCGTCCTGATATTCGTGTGCCTATGCGCCAGATCAGTCAGTCCGATACGCCAGCGATGTTTGGTTCCGAAAAAAATCCACCAATTTATGTCTATGACACCTCAGGACCTTACTCTGACCCAGAGGTCAAAATCGACATTCGATCCGGCCTTGCCTCGGTACGTGGTGCATGGATTGCAGAGCGCAATGACACAGAAGAGTTGTCCGGCCCATCCTCCGATTATGGGATCGAAAGACTCAACGATCCTAAGCTGGCTGAGCTACGTTTTAATCTGAAGCGTAAACCACGCCGTGCTTTAGCCGGAAAAAATGTCACTCAGATGCACTACGCAAGACAGGGCATCATCACGCCCGAGATGGAGTACATTGCCATCCGTGAGAATCTACAACGTCAGGAATATCTCGTCAATCTAAAAGCCTCTGGCCCTATGGGTAACAAACTGGCTGAGGTCATGGGTCGCCAGCATCCGGGACAATCTTTCGGTGCGTCAATTCCGGATCTGATTACACCAGAATTTGTACGTTCCGAAATTGCCCGTGGTCGCGCCATTATCCCCGCCAACATCAATCATCCAGAGGTTGAGCCGATGATTATCGGGCGTAATTTTTTAGTCAAAATTAATGCCAATATCGGCAACTCTGCAGTGACTTCCAGTATTGGTGAAGAAGTCGAAAAAATGACATTGGCAATTCGCTGGGGCGGCGACAACGTGATGGATTTGTCTACTGGAAAACACATCCATGAGACACGAGAATGGATCATCCGTAATTCGCCCGTACCTATTGGTACTGTCCCGATTTATCAGGCATTGGAGAAGGTCAACGGCAAAGCAGAAGATCTGACTTGGGAGATTTTTCGCGACACATTGATCGAGCAGGCGGAGCAGGGCGTGGATTACTTTACTATTCATGCTGGAGTGCGTTTGCAATACGTACCGATGACGGCAAAACGGATGACCGGTATCGTTTCTCGCGGCGGATCGATTATGGCGAAATGGTGTCTGGCGCATCATAAAGAGAGCTTCTTGTATGAGCATTTTGAAGACATCTGCGAGATCATGAAAGCCTATGACGTGTCATTCAGTTTGGGTGACGGCCTGCGTCCTGGCTCGATTTATGATGCCAATGATGAAGCGCAATTAGGCGAGTTAAAAACTCTGGGTGAGCTGACCACTATCGCTTGGAAGCATGATGTGCAAGTCATGATCGAAGGCCCTGGTCATGTGCCTATGCATCTCATCAAAGAGAATATGGATTTGCAGTTAGAGCAATGTCACGAAGCGCCTTTTTATACGCTGGGACCACTCACGACCGACATTGCACCGGGTTACGACCACATCACTTCTGGTATCGGTGCCGCACAAATTGGCTGGTATGGTACGGCGATGTTGTGCTATGTCACGCCAAAAGAACACTTGGGTTTGCCGAATAAAGTCGACGTCAAAGACGGCATCATTACTTACAAAATTGCCGCTCATGCAGCCGATCTGGCGAAGGGACATCCGGGTGCGCAAATCCGCGACAATGCTTTGTCTAAAGCTCGCTTTGAATTTCGTTGGGATGATCAATTCAATATCGGACTCGATCCGGACAAGGCGCGGGAATTTCATGATGAAACTCTGCCTAAAGATTCTGCCAAAGTTGCGCATTTCTGTTCGATGTGCGGCCCCCATTTTTGCTCGATGAAGATCACGCAAGAAGTCCGGGATTACGCGGCCAAACAAGGCATTACCGAGATCGCTGCATTGAAGCAGGGGATGGAAGTAAAAGCGATTGAGTTCGTCAAATCTGGTGCAGAAATCTACAGAAAACAATAAGTCCTGGCTATGACTCCTATCGTATTGAATGGCGAACCCTATCAATTCGATCGGGCGCAAACGCTGGCTGGATTGATCGAGACGCTGAACCTGTCCGGGCAGGCGATTGCGGTTGCCGTGAATCGCCAGATTGTCGCTCGTTCGCATTGGTCGAGTTACTACTTGCAAGCGCAAGACCAAGTTGATGTGGTGCGTGCCATCGGCGGCGGGTGATATGGACACTTCATTTTTTTTCGTTTGGGTTAGTGCGTACGGGCACTCCAAAAAAATTATATGAAATTCATGGAGAGGAATTTTTATGCAACAAGAACACAATCCCAGTCTGATCGTTGCTGGTAAAACTTACCGCTCACGTTTGCTGGTTGGTAGTGGCAAGTACAAAGATTTAGAGCAAACGCGATTGGCGACAGAAGCCAGCGGCGCTGAAATCATTACGGTGGCGATCCGTCGCGTGAATATCGGACAAGATCCTAATGCGCCTAGCTTGTTGGACGTTGTACCGCCAAATAAATACACAATCTTGCCAAATTCTGCCGGTTGTTACAGCGCGGAAGATGCGGTGTATACCTTGCAATTAGGGCGTGAATTATTGGGCGGTCATAAGCTGTGCAAACTGGAGGTGTTGGGAGATGAAAAGACCCTTTTTCCTAATATGCCAGAAACCTTGAAAGCGGCCCAAATCTTGGTCAAAGGCGGCTTTGATGTGATGGTGTATTGCAGCGATGATCCGATTCAGGCAAAGATGTTAGAAGACATCGGTTGCGTCGCCATCATGCCCTTAGCATCGTTAATTGGATCGGGTATGGGGATACTCAATCCCTGGAATTTGTCGCTGATTATTCAGCAAGCCACTGTGCCGGTATTGGTTGATGCTGGCGTTGGTACCGCCTCAGATGCGGCTATTGCCATGGAGTTGGGTTGTGATGGTGTTTTGATGAATACGGCGATTGCCGGTGCGCATGACCCGGTTCGGATGGCGCGTGCGATGGGCTTGGCAGTAGAGGCGGGACGTGAAGCGTTTTTGGCGGGACGCATTCCTAAAAAATTTGTGGCATCAGCATCCTCGCCGATGGCCGGTCGGGTTGCGTGAGCGGATGACGAGATCAATGTTGGATCAACCTACAAATCAACCTACAAATCAACCTACAAATCAACCTATAAATGCGGCTGCGAGTTTTAAAACAAGACAGCGACCCTGCGTACTGGTATTTGCCGGACACGACCCAAGTGGCGGTGCAGGAATACAGGCTGATAGCGAAGCGATTGCAGCGCAGGGTGCCCATGCTCTGACGATTATTACGGCGTTAACAGTGCAAGACAACGATCGTGTATTTGCGGTGCATGTAATAGAGCCCGATATCATTCGTCATCAAGTTCGCGTTTTGCTACAAAAATGCAAGATTGCTGCGATCAAAATTGGTGTAGTCGGGCACCGTGCCAACGCAGAATGTATTGCAGAGCTAGTGGCCGAAATTGTGCAAAGTCAGCCTGGTACGCCGGACATCCCAGTGATATTAGATCCTGTACTATCTAGCGGCCATGGCGACGTTTTATTGCTAGACGATGCGCCGGACCAGGTCATCCAACCGCTCTTAGAAGTCGCAACTCTGATCACGCCGAACATGCCAGAAGTACAGCGTTTGTGCCCGACAAGTGGTGACATAGTTCAGCAAGCGCGCCAGTTGTTGCAATTTGCCTGCCGCGATGTATTCATCAAAGGCGGTCATGGTTCGGGGCGGCTAGTTAATAACCATTGGTTTGCTAACGGGCATCATCAGCAATGGCAATGGGATCGATTGCCTGCCAGTTATCACGGAAGTGGTTGCACATTGGCGTCCGCGATTGCAGGGCAACTTGCAGCAGGCGCATCGATGGGCGAAGCTTTAGAGAACGCGCAGCGCTACACGCAAGACAGTTTGGCACAAGCTTACGCGATCGCACCGGGGCAATTGATTCCTTGTCGCATCTAAAAACAGAAAGAAAAAAATGCCAATTCTTCCGAGTCAGTTCGCAGGTTTATATCTGGTAACGCCCGATTGGGATGATACTGACCGGCTGCTTGCCGTCAGCGAGCAAGCCATACAAGGTGGGGCCAGGTTGCTGCAATACCGGCACAAATTTGCGGATATTAAGTTACGTATGCAGCAAGCGTGCGCGCTGCAAAGTCTATGTCAGCGGTATGCCATTCCCTTCATCATTAACGATCATATTGAGTTGTGCCTTGCGTTGGATGCTGACGGGATTCATGTTGGCGGCACAGATGCCAGCGTGGCAGAGGCACGCGCGCAGGTTGGCTCGGATAAAATCGTGGGTGCGTCTTGTTATGGCGATATACAACGGGCACATGCGGCACAACAAGCAGGCGCAAGCTACGTGGCGTTTGGCGGCTTTTATCCGTCGCGAGTGAAACAATATCCGGTGACTACGCCCTCGAGCATCATCTCCGAAGCTAACACTCAGATTACTTTGCCCAACGTCGTGATCGGAGGAATGACGGTGGACAATGCCAGACCGCTGGTACAGGCGGGGGCCAACATGGTCGCCGCGATCAGCAGCATTTACCTGGCCGATGATCCCAAAGCCTCTGCAAAGGCATTCGCCGCTCTATTTTGAATAAATATACTCCTGGTGGGTATTTTCAAAGTGCCCATATAATAATTGGACAATAAGCTTATTTTCATAAAAATAATGGGGAGTATATATAATTTGTCGATCTTGATTAATATGTCGGTGTTCTTTTAGGTGATTATCAGGGCGAGCTTCAAAAGCCATTTAATCGAGATACAGCGCTAAGCAGGATTGATTACTTGGACGCAACAATACGTCGACATAGCAATACGCTGGCACGGCTATGGTACGCAACAATGGAACGTGATGGAGGCATTTAATGCTCTTTAGCAGGGAGGGTTTTTAGAAGTTCTCCAGCGTGTTACTCCCGTATAATCATGGGATGCAAAATCTTCTCCATAATCTGAATCCAGAACAGCTCGCTGCTGTCACTTTACCTTCGCAATCTGCTCTGATTTTAGCGGGCGCAGGCTCTGGTAAAACCCGCGTCCTCACTACCCGGATTGCCTGGTTAATCCAAACCGGACAAGTATCACCGCAAGGGATTCTGGCAGTCACGTTCACCAATAAAGCCTCCAAAGAAATGTTGTTGCGCTTGTCGGCGATGTTGCCGATCAATACGCGCGGCTTGTGGATAGGTACTTTCCACGGCTTATGCAATCGCTTGCTGCGCGCCCATCATCGTGATGCCAGCTTGCCGCAGACGTTTCAGATTCTGGATTCATCGGACCAGCTCTCGTTTATCAAGCGTTTGCTGAAAGCGAACAACGTTGACGATGAGAAGTTCCCGCCGCGTACCTTGATGTACTTTATTAATAGCGCAAAAGATCAGGGTTTGCGGGCCGCAGCGGTGGATGCTTATGATGATTTCAACCGCAAAATGGTGGCGTTATATGAGCTCTATGATGCGCAATGCCAGCGTGAGGGTGTCGTCGATTTTGCAGAATTATTATTGCGTACTTATGAGCTACTTAGCCGCAATCAGCCTTTGCGTGAGCATTATCAAGCTCGCTTTAAACATATCTTGGTCGATGAGTTTCAGGATACCAATGACCTGCAATATAAATGGCTAATGCTGATGTCGGGCCAAGGCAATCAACATAGCGGCGCAGTATTCGCGGTCGGCGATGATGATCAGAGTATTTACGCTTTCCGCGGTGCCAACGTCGGCAATATGTCCTCGTTTGAGCAAGAATTTAAAGTCGAAAATATTATTAAGCTGGAGCAAAATTATCGCTCGCATGGCCATATTCTAGATACCGCAAATACCCTGATCGCTAATAACAGCAAACGTCTTGGCAAAAATTTGCGTACTGATGCAGGCCATGGCGAACCTGTGCGCATTTATGAAGCCAGCAGCGATATTCAGGAGGCTCAATGGATTATTGAGGAGGCAAAAAATCTCATTCGTGAAGGCTCAATGCGTAGTGAAATCGCGATTCTGTATCGCTCTAATGCGCAATCTCGGGTGATAGAACACGCTTTATTCACAGCAAGTTTGCCGTACAAAGTGTATGGCGGCCAACGCTATTTTGAGCGCGCTGAGATTAAGCATGCGATTGCCTATTTGCAGTTGATGGACAACCCGCACAATGATTCTGCGTTTTTGCGTGTCGTTAATTTCCCGGCGCGCGGGATTGGCGCTCGCTCCTTAGAGCAACTGCAAGACTCAGCCAAACAATATGGTATTTCGCTTTATGCGGCGGTACCTTATGTCGCTGGCAAAGCAGGAACGTCGCTGGGTAATTTTGTCAAATTAATTGAAGGCGCCCGGTTTGAGACCCAACGTTTATCTTTGCCAGAAATGGTCAAAGTTGTTCTCGATTTAAGTAGCCTGATCACGCATTATCAGAATGAAAAAGAAGGTGCTGACCGGATCGAAAACTTGGAGCAATTAATCAATGCGGCGACGCTGTTTATTTCCGAAGAAGGTTTTGGTTCAGATGCCCCGGCTTTGTTAGGGCCGGCGTCACAAGCAGCAGTCGGCCTGGTGACGATTGCCGATGGGGTAGAGATTATTGACGCAGACGCTGCCCTGCCCGCAGTGATGTCGCCGTTGTCAGCATTTTTATCACACGCATCTTTAGAAGCGGGCGACAATCAGGCGCAGGTGGGACAAGATGCCTTGCAATTGATGACGGTGCATTCTGCTAAAGGGTTGGAATTTGATGCTGTCTTCATCACCGGTCTGGAAGAAGGTTTGTTCCCGCATGAGAATAGTGCGAAGGAAGATTCTGGCGTAGAAGAAGAACGGCGTCTGATGTATGTGGCGATCACGCGGGCACGCAAGCGGCTATATGTTAGTTTCTCGCAGACCCGTATGCTGCATGGACAGACACGCTACAACATGCGCTCACGGTTTTTTGATGAGATGCCAGAAGAATCGATCAAATGGTTGTCGCCAAAAATCCAGCCAAGCTGGTTCGGGAATAAAAAATCGGCCTGGGATGAAGAACCCTCAGCAGGTGCAAATACGATTGCACAGAATTTTAATCAAACAGGCAGCAAGCTGGGCTGGCGCATTGGCGAGACGGTGATGCATGCCAAGTTTGGTGAGGGTGTGATTGTGAATATCGAAGGTGGCGGCAGCAATGCTAGGGCGCATATTAATTTTGGACGGCAAGGCATGAAGTTGCTGGACTTGAGTATTGCGAAATTGGATAAAGTGTAAAAAACGACTGTGCTCTATCAACCCGATTACATTTAAAAAGAAGCTTAATTTAATATGGATAACACGCAATTAATTAACTATGCAGGTGCGGCGATTTTTGGATTGGCGGTGTTACATACATTCTCTACCAAGCATTTTTTACATCTGGCACATACTAGTAAAAATCATGCGGGTTTATGGCATTTGCTGGGTGAAGTAGAAGTTGTCTTTGGTTTTTGGGCGTTAGTATTGGTTGGCTGTATTGCTGTACTGAATCATCAGAAAGCAGCCATCAGTTATTTAGAAAGCCAAAATTTTACTGAGCCGCTATTTGTCTTCGTGATACTGACCATTGCAGGGACAAAACCTATTTTGCAATCCGTGCAAAACTTAGTGAGTCGTGTCGCGGCAATATTGCCGGTAAGCCCTGCAGTTGGCGCTTATTTTTTGTGCCTGAGTCTGGTGCCTTTGCTGGGCTCTTTAATTACAGAGCCTGCTGCCATGACCTTGGCTGCCTTGATGTTGCGTGACCGCTTTTATACGAGAGATATTTCTCAAAAATTAAAGTATGCGACGCTGGGTGTTTTATTCGTAAATATTTCTATCGGCGGTGTGCTGACTCCGTTCGCTGCACCACCGGTGTTGATGGTTGCAGAAAAATGGGGTTGGGATATCAGTTTTATGTCTAGCGTATTTGGCTGGAAGGCGGCGATTGCAGTATTGATTAATGCGTTGATCGTTACCGCAGTTTTTCGCAAGCAGTTAATGGCGATTAAGCTTGCGTTGGTTGCTAATGTAGCTAACGATGCCGGTGATCAAGACACTGATACACCCGTGCCATTTGCTGTTGTATTAGTTCATTACTTATTTCTAGGTACAACAGTTCTGTTTGCGCATTATCCTGCGGTCTTTATGGGATTGTTTTTATTTTTCTTAGGCTTTACCGAGGCCTATCAGCGCTATCAAGACAAGCTGATGTTACGTGAAGGCTTGCTGGTAGCATTCTTTTTGGCCGGGTTGGTTGTATTGGGCGGAAAGCAGCAATGGTGGTTACAACCGATACTAGCTGGGATGGATTCCACGGTTTTATTTTTCGGCTCTATGGGTTTGACGGCGATCACCGATAATGCCGCGCTGACTTATTTAGGGTCGCTCGTCTCTGGGTTATCTGACGGCGCCAAGTACGCGCTGGTTGCCGGTGCGGTGACGGGTGGTGGTCTGACGGTGATTGCGAATGCACCTAATCCAGCAGGGTTTGCTATTTTGAAGGAGTGTTTTGATGAGCAGGCAATTAGTCCGCTGGGCTTGATTATCTCTGCTCTGATACCAACCGCGGTGGCTGCTAGTTGTTTTTTGATGTTGTGATTTTTTTAGAATATTGAGGCAACGTTTTGTTCATTTTATGAGTAACGTCGCCGATATTTAAACATCACAAGCAGTCACGAATCATCACAGATAGTATGCAGTCGTTGTCATGACTTTAGACATACCCTTCATTAAGAACTGGAACGGTAGCGGCAGTGCAGAAGCCCCAAGCGCGTTGGCCGCCGCACCATGGGCAATTTCGTCCAGACGCATTTGTTCTACGATGACTTTTGATTTTTTATCACCCGATGGAAGTTTGTCCAGATGACTTGCCAAATGTGCTTCGACCTGCTTCTCTGTCTCCACTACAAAACCCAAGCTAATGGCGTCGCCACAATGGGCAGCAATCGTGCCGCATGCATAGGCACCGGCGTACCAAACCGGATTTAAAAAACTGGTGTGTGAGTTTAAGTCAACCAGCCTCTGCGCAGTCCAAGCCAGATGATCTTCTTCATCCTTAGCTGAATGATTAAATGCCTGTTTGATATCTTTAGACTGTGTAACTCGTCCTTGCGCATCATATAAAGCCTGCGCGCATACCTCGCCCACATGATTGACTCGCATTAGTCCTGCGCTGTGCTTACGTTCTTGTTCGCTTAATACTGTTTCCTCTAAATCATGGCCGGGTTGCTCGCGTGAGGCATGCGCCTGACCACTAATGACACGGAGAGCACGATCAAAACCAATGACGAATTTGTCGATATCAAACATATGCTTAGCCTTTTTTGTTTAATGGGTATGTTAATGCGTATTGTAAAACGTCACCGTATATTGCGCTGTACACATGCATGCCCGTACACATGCTAAAAGTTGAGCCTTTGATATGTTAAAAAAACTTCGTTGTTGTGAAGACGCCACATTAAATTTGCTTAAATACGATCGTTCGCAAATTCTCTTTGCCCAATTTGACTTAATTTGTTTCAATATGTGTAGATTCTGAGACGAAAGGTGTCAAAGTCAAAGTAAGACTAAGGCAACCTAAAATTTACCTGATAGAGATCAGTACACTTTATAAAACTAAAAATTTTGGAGACACATTAAATGAAAAAAACGCTCATCGCATTTGCAGTTCTTAGCGCATTTGCAGCTACTGCCTCAGCGCAATCATCCGTAACTATTTATGGCTCTATTGATGCAGGTATTCGTAACGTCACCAACGTGAACGCAGCAGGCGACAGTAAGTTGGTCATGGGCGGAACTAGTCCTGGCGCGACCGGCAATGGCATCTCAAATTCTAATCGCTTAGGATTCAAAGGAGTTGAAGATTTGGGCGGCGGAATGAACGCACATTTTGTGTTGGAATCCGGTTTTAATACGGGTACAGGAACTTTAGATTCGGCAGCGATGTTTAATCGTTCTGCTTTTGTTGGTGTAACTGGTAGTTTTGGCAATATAGATCTGGGTCGCCAATATTCTTTAGCGTTTAAAACTATTGGTACGTACGAGCCATTTAATTTTAAATTTCCTTCTGTTACATCCCCAGTCGCAGGAGTAGCTTTATTTTATCCTGCCGCTGCAACTCGTTTTAATAACGATATTCAATACACTGCGATTTTGAGTGATGTAAAGCTGAGCGCTGAATATTCTTTGGGTGAGCAAGCAGGAGATATAGGAAAAAATTCAGTTAAATCTGTCGCAGCGACTTACGCAACTGGGCCGTTTAATTTCGGTGGTACTTTCATGTCCGGAGATAATAATGGTTTCCGAAATAAATACTACACAGTAGGCGGTGCCTTTAAAGAAGACAAAGTTCGTGTTTCTTTTGGTTACGTTAAAGAAACGCAAGAAACTTTATCAACAGTGGATTCCGAACAGAAATCCTACTGGGGAGGCGTAAGCTACGTAATATCTCCGCAGATTGAATTGACAGGCGCTTACTATGTAACTAAAGCTACTGTGGCGCGAATTGACAGTGATCGTAAGAATTTGGTTATAGCAGCTACTTACTCGTTGTCGAAGAGAACTAATTTCTATGTAGAGGCTGATAATAGAAAGTTGACAAATGCTTTGACCGCGTTGCCGTTGACTTTAAGCAGCGGAAGTATCAATACTGGCACACAAAATGGTGTGTCAATTGGCATAAATCATCTGTTCTAATTTAAATTTAACGTCACTGATGTTGATTTAACCTAGCTTAAATACTGAAAAAAGAAGTTTCGTCTGACGCGAAGCTTCTTTTTATTTTAAGAATATTTGTTTTGATGAAAATAGTTTCTTTTTATATATTAATTGTCGTAAAATAATGTCTTTATAGTAACTTTCCGTTGTTTATTAACGACATTTGCTGTTTTACACCCTTATAAAAGCTGATTTGGCTTTGCTGTCCGCCTTTAATTTTGGTCAAATACGTTAACTTCTTTGTAGCAGCAATAAAATTTTTGAAGTATTAGCTAGTTTGCATTATTTAAATAATTAATTTAATAATACAAATTAGCTTGATGTTGTTTGATTAATATTAAAATCCTTGGAGAAATATCAATGAAAAAATCAATATTAGCTCTGGCCGTTTTGGCAGCAGTTGCAGGCTCAGCACAAGCTCAATCTAATGTCACAATTTATGGTGTACTGGACATGGCTTTGCAAAACGAAAGTAACGGTGCAACTTCAAAAGGTCAAGGATCCATCACTTCCGTAGATAGTGGTGTTCAATCTGGTTCCCGTCTTGGTTTCAAAGGCAGTGAAGACTTAGGCGGTGGTCTAAAAGCTATTTTCAAACTTGAAATGGGCGTTAATGCCGACACCGGTTCATCCGCTCAAGGCGGATTAGCGTTTGGTCGTGCAGCTTGGGTAGGTTTAGCTGGTGATTTTGGTACGGTCAAATTAGGGCGTCAAAATAAGCCAATGTTTGACGCAGTTGATTCTATTGATCCATTCAGCACAGGTATCATTGGTGGTACTGCTGGTCAAAGTACTAGCGCTACCGGCTTGGGAAATCTATTTTTTGCTACAAACCCACGCTCAAACAATACTATTAACTATTCGACAAACAACATCAGTGGTTTCACAGGATCGGTAGCCTACACGTTTGGTGAGCAAGCTGGTGATTCTTCTAAGCTCCGCGGCATTGGTCTGTCTGGTGGCTATGCTGCAGGTCCATTAAGTGCTGTCATCGCTTATCATAGTGATAACGATGCTAATGCGGTAGCAATTAAACACACATTTGTTGGCGCTACTTACGATTTCAGTATTGTAAAAGCAGCTTTGTCCTACGGCAAAGTTACATCCGATAACAATTTGGTTGATTACAAGTTGTGGAGTTTGGGTGGTACAGTTCCTGTCAGCGATGTTGCAGCAATTGTAGGCTCATACACTCGTGTAACAAACAATTTGGTGTCCTCTGATCAAACTGGAGGTCAACTGGGTCTGGGTTACACATATTCTTTGTCTAAACGTACTAACGTTTACACATCGATTTCCCGCATTTCAAATGACAAAAACTCTAACATCGGTGGTTTAGCTTATGCCAATGGTGCAACAGAGCGTTTGGTCAATGTAGGCGTTCGTCATCTGTTTTAAGATTTTGCAGACTTAGGTCTGCTTAGTTAGGTACAAAAAAAAGCACCTTCGGGTGCTTTTTTTAATGTTGAACAAATCTTCGTAGAGGTTTTTAAGTTGCGTAAAGTACTGGAGATGCTTAGCCCAGTAATTTGTAAGCACTGCCTTTTTCTAGGGCTCGTTTATATGATGGCATTGCATGTATGCGCTGCAGCCAAACCATTAATTTGGGATGACTTGTACTATTTAAGCCTCCGCGTGCAGCTGATGCTTCTAGTACGAAGCTCATTTGTATATCTGCAGCACTAAATTCGCTACCTGCGAACCAGCCAGTGCCAGAGATCTCTGTTTCCAGATAATTCAGATGGCGAGTGATTTGTGGTTGTATGAAACTGGTTTTTACTTTTTGCGCTATGCCACGGGCGATCGGCTTCACAAAAAATGGCATCGGACTTTGTTCTATCTTATCAAACACCAATTTCATTAAGAGGGGCGACATAGCTGAGCCTTCAGCAAAATGTAACCAGTAAATATAGCGCAAATAATCTTTGGAGTCGCGATCAGGAACCAGTCGTGCGTTGGAATAGCGATTGATCAAGTATTCAACAATCGCGCCGGATTCTGCAATCGTCAAATCATCGTCGGTAATCACTGGTGACTTACCCAGCGGATGTATAGCCAACAAGGATGCTGGTGCTAACATTGTTTGAGGATCGCGTTCATATCGCTTGATCTGGTACTCCAAATCTAACTCTTCTAATAACCAGAGAATGCGTTGTGACCGGGAGTTATTTAAGTGATGAACAATGATCATATTTACTTTAAACAAAAGAGACTGATAAGCCAGGCAGCGGTATGCCAGAAAACGCAGTGAACCAGGTTTCTCCTGGCAATACCGGATAAGCATCAGTCCAGCTGCCAGTCGTTATAATTTCTCCTGCGGTGAGCGGTGAGAATTGGGCTTGTGTTTTGAGTAACTGATGCAAATGCCAGATCGCATGAAGCGGACTATCCAGAACGTTGCTACCGAAGCCTGCGCTCCGCAAAGAGCCATCACAAGACAGAGAGACGCTCGCATTGGCCAGTACTGGGCCTAAATGGTGACGCGTCGCACTCGACAGCACACGCGGTTCACCGATTAGCAAAGTGCCGTGCAAACCGAATGCAGCGATAGCGTCAGCTGCTTCAAATTTCCAATCAGGATAGGGACTAACTACAATTTCCAAGCCATGCGCCATCCATTCCAGGCAATCGGCCAGTTCATCTATTGTCGCATCCGCAGCAGGCGTGCGACCCAGCTTAAAAACCATTTCTGGTTCTACCCGCGGTTGCAGCGCACCTTTGAGGTCTTGCGATGTGTGGACGTCATCAAGATACCGTACTGTACTGTCAAACAACGTTGTCCAGATCGGCGCATGAATGGATTCTTTTTGTCCGTACTTTGGCCACAATGTTCTGTTAGTGAACGCCAGTTTTCTGCCAACGGGAACTTCGCCTTCAGCAGTACGAATATTATCTAAGCTCTTAGCAATATCGTAGGCGTCCGCAATACTAATTGCGGAATTTGATGAGATAGGAGCGAGAGTTCTGGCGTGAGCACGCGCATCCAGAAATTGTTGAGCATAGCGATCGGCTTGGGAGGACATCAGCATGACAGCGCCAGTTTTTTTAGAGATTTGTTATTGTGGGTGACGAGCACTGAATTCGCAAGCTGCAAGCTACATGTGAGGCAAAAAAACTGAGGAATGCCTAGCTTACTGCGGTTCAGTGCGTACCACTTTTGCCAATGGGCAATATAGAGGGGGGTATCTTTTGCAAAAAATTACCGAAGCTAAAAAAGCTACCTCAGGGCTTGCTCCAAATCACTCGATTAGTTTTATCACGAAAATTTGGTTTAATGTCTACATTGCCCTGAGTATGCAGATTAGATGCTTAAGGGGTAAGAATTTGTAGTTAAATTTATCCTTGTCATCAGGCTTCACGTTAGTAATGAGTTCGATCAATAAATATATACTCGCTGGGTGTATATTTAATCGTTCAAGTATATCCTGCTCATTAGGCTTATTTTTATGAAAATTATGGGGAGTATATTAATTTAAGCACGAATTTGCTTGATTCGTACGCGCTGGCATGACGAGTCCAGCTCATTATTTTTAAGGGAGTCAAATACTTCATTTACTGGAATAACTTTTTTGCGACACGCCAGCTATCAAGCTTTTGCTCGGCTGAGCTAGCTAAAGTCTTAGTCGTATCTAACTTCCCCAAAGCTCACCATTAGGATTGGTTCTAGGTACTGCAACCCCAAAGTGCTCATAGGCTGATGGCGTTGCGATGCGTCCGCGAGGGGTGCGCTGCAAATAACCTTGCTGTATTAGATAAGGTTCTAACACGTCCTCGATCGTATCGCGCTCCTCGCCGATTGCTGCCGCCACATTGTCCAGGCCGACCGGGCCGCCGCCAAATTTAAATAAAATGGCTTCCAGTAATTTTCTGTCCATTACATCAAATCCGACGCTATCAACGTCCAGCATTTTGAGTGCCGCGTCGGCGATATTTTTGGTGATGTCGCCATTACCTTTTACTTCGGCATAATCTCTGACTCTGCGCAGCAGACGATTGGCGATACGCGGTGTGCCACGCGCACGTTTAGCGATTTCATACGCGCCATCGGGATTGATAGGGGAGTTAAGCAAAGATGCCGAGCGTGTCACGATGCGGGTTAATTCTTCTGCAGTATAAAATTCTAGGCGTGCCACGATGCCAAAACGGTCGCGCAAGGGGTTGGTCAACATGCCCGCACGGGTGGTTGCACCAACTAAGGTGAATGGCTGCAGATCCAGTTTAACCGAGCGTGCTGCGGGGCCTTCACCGATCATGATGTCGATCTGATAGTCTTCCAGCGCCGGGTATAAAATTTCTTCCACCACAGGCGACAAACGATGAATCTCGTCGATAAACAAGACGTCATTTGCTTCCAGATTGGTTAATAGAGCGGCTAAATCTCCTGCGCGCTCTAACACTGGGCCCGAGGTTTGACGTAAATTGACACCCATTTCACGCGCAATAATGTGTGCCAGTGTGGTTTTGCCTAAGCCTGGTGGACCGAATAGCAGCGTGTGATCGAGTGCTTCTTTTCGCTGTCTGGCAGCGGTGATAAAGATCTCTAGCTGACCGCGGATTTTTTCTTGTCCTACATACTCATCTAATTGTTTGGGACGAAGCGCTCGCTCGATCGCTTCTTCATTCGGTGATGCCGGTGTCGCCGCGATGATGCGGGTGTCGCTCAGGTTGTTCGTGCTACTGAAGTTGTCGGTTTGGATGCTCATGATGGATTAGCTTTTCGACAGAGATTTCAGGGCCAGCTTGATACCGTCAGAAACGCCGGTGCCAGCCGGTAAAGTCTTCAGCGCCAGCAAGGCTTCTTTGTCGGAGTAACCTAGCGCTAACAAGGCATTGAGTATGTCAGACTGATGGTCGTGCATTGCAATGCCGCCAGCACTGGCACCAATATCTGCACCCAACTTACCTTTGAGTTCCAGTAATAAACGCTCGGCAGTTTTTTTGCCTATGCCCGGGACGCGAGTTAGCCGGCTTGCTTCTTGTAAAGTAATCGCCTGCGCTAGATCACTGACTGACATGCCAGACAAAATGGATAGAGCAGTGCGTGCCCCAACACCACTGATTTTGATTAACTGCCGAAACGTGCTGCGTTCTTCTGCGCTGCCAAAGCCAAACAAAACATGCGCATCTTCGCGAATGGCAAGGTGCGTCAGCAAGACGACTTTCTCGCCTAGCGCAGGCAAGTTATAAAATGTACTCATTGGGACGTCAACGTCATAACCGACGCCCTGGCAGTCAACCAATAACTGAGGGGGATTTTTTTCGAGCAGAATACCTGCGATACGACCTATCATGGCAGCCCTTTTAGCTAGCTTAACTTGGAGGAAAATTGCAGCACAGAATTGCAGCGCATAATCACAACGCGCATTACTGTATAAATAAGCAGTAATGATAACCTATCCTATCAGGCGACCTGCACGTACTCGTAAGCCTTTTTTTGCTAAAGCGGGTGCAAGTTTGCCGAGCATCGCTAAAGTATCGCCGCTGTGCGCATGACAAATCGCAACACCCAATGCATCCGCCGCATCAGTGCTAGGCATGCCGGATAAGCTCAACAGCCGTTGCACCATATCTTGTACTTGTTCTTTTTTTGCTTTGCCATGACCGACCACGCCTTGCTTGACTTGCAGCGCCGTATATTCCGCTACGGTGAGGTCAGCGCTCACTAAAGCGCAGATCGCCGCTCCGCGTGCTTGTCCTAGTAACAGCGTTGACTGGGGATTGACATTGACGAAGACTTTTTCTACCGCTGCGCAATCGGGCTGGTAGGTTTTAATGATTTCAGAAACGCCGAGCAAAATGGTTTTGAGGCGTTCTGGCAAGGATTCATCTGCCGTTTTAATCGTACCGGAGGCGATGTAAGTTAACTTGTTACCTTGTTTATCGATGACGCCAAAGCCGGTAGTGCGCAGGCCAGGGTCGATGCCGAGAATTTTCATCGCGGCACCTCCAAAAATCGATCGCATGACAACCTTCTAATGACGACGTGCAAGGGATGATTTTTGAAGGGATGCATGAATGCCGTATTAATGACGGAAATGACGTATGCCAGTGTAAATCATGACAACACCGCGTTCGTCCGCCGCATCAATGACTTCCCGATCACGCATAGAGCCGCCTGGATGAATCACGCAGGTGGCACCCGCATCGACCACTACATCAAGGCCATCGCGGAACGGGAAAAACGCGTCGGATGCTACTGCTGAACCGGTCAGCGTCAAGCCAGCATTTTGTGCTTTGATCGATGCTATGCGGGCAGAATCAATACGGCTCATCTGGCCAGCACCAACGCCGAGTGTCATGCCATTGCCACAGAAGACGATCGCATTTGATTTCACAAATTTGGCAACGCGCCATGCAAACATCATATCTGCCATTTGTTGTGGCGTTGGTTGCAGTTTTGAGACTACCCGTAATTCTTCAGCGCCTACATTTTTAGAATCTGGTGCCTGTACCAGCAGGCCGCCGCCAACACGTTTAAGGTCGTAGGTATTGATGCCCTTGCCCAAAGAAATTTCTAGCAAACGCACATTTTGTTTTGCTGCAAAAATTTGTTTGGCTTCGGCAGTAAATGACGGTGCGATCAGCACTTCAACAAATTGTTTTGCAACGATCTCAGCAGCTTTGCCGTCAAGTTCACGGTTGAAGGCGATAATGCCGCCGAACGCGGAAGTCGGGTCCGTTTGCAGAGCTTTGCTATAGGCTTCAAATGGAGTCGCACCTAAGGCAACGCCGCACGGGTTTGCATGTTTGACGATCACGCAAGCGGATTCCGCGAAGGATTTGACGCATTCCCAAGCAGCATCGGCATCAGCGATGTTGTTGTACGACAGTTCTTTACCTTGCAATTGCGTGTAATTCGCCAGTGACCCATCCAGGCTAATCAGATCGCGGTAGAACGCAGCGGACTGATGCGGGTTTTCGCCGTAACGCATTTCCTGTACTTTTTCAAAATGCAGGTTCAGCGTTTGTGGATAGCTGCTGCGAGTCGCATGCACTTTATCTTCGCCGAGACTAGTCAGATAATTGGTGATCGCACCATCGTATTGCGCGGTATGCGCAAATACCTTTTTCGCTAACGTGAATTTAGTATCGTAGCTGACGACGTTTTGATTTGCTGTCATTTCATCCAGCACGACCTGATAGTCGCTAGGGTCAACGATCACCACAACATCTTTATGATTCTTGGCGGACGAGCGCAACATCGTTGGACCACCGATATCGATATTCTCAATCGCGTCTTCCAAAGAACATTCGCCTTTAGCAACGGTTTGCTGGAACGGGTACAGATTGACGACCACCATATCGATGGTCGGAATACCATGCTTTTCTAATGCAGCTACATGCTCAGGAAAATCACGCCGCGCCAGAATTCCGCCATGGACTTTCGGATGCAAAGTCTTTACACGACCATCCAGCATTTCAGGGAAACCGGTGTAGTCAGCAACCTCGGTCACTGGCAAACCGTTGTCGGCCAGTAGTTTTGCCGTACCACCCGTGGACAATAACTTGACACCCATGCCGGACAGCGCACGTGCGAACTCAAGAATGCCGGTCTTGTCGGAGACGGAGATGAGAGCTTGTTTGATCATGATAAGGAGCTAAGGAGCTTGTGAAGTGGAAGAATTCGGTAGCAAAAACAGATCAGGAGTTGCGAGATCTGCCCACGCCTTTGATGCTAGCTGGCTATTACAGCAAGCCGTGTTGCTGTAACTTTTTACGTAACGTATTGCGGTTGATGCCCAGCATATCTGCTGCTTGTGATTGATTGCTTTCCGCTCGGGTCATGACCATTTCTAACATTGGTTTTTCTACAGCCAACACGACCATATCGTAAATATTGGAGGCAGGTTGTTCTCCCAGATCACGGAAGTATTTTTCCAAATTTTTGTGAACGGCTTCTTGAATGCTATCTTTGCTCATGCTTTTAATTTTCTATCAGTGCTTGTTTGACTTATTCTTGTTGAATACGTTTTTTCTTAAATCCCTACTGTTTCTCTTTCGCTTTTGACGAAGATGAAAACAGAAAAAATGAACTACGCTGCCAACTTTTCTTCGGAGGGGCGGTATTGTAACCGCTCGCTGGTCTGACGATCAAAAAACATTTTTACTGCATCTAACTGGTCTTCGCATGAGGTTAGTAAATTCATCTCTTGTCGAAAATCTTCGCCACCAACTAAATCTTGTACATACCAACCTATATGCTTGCGCGCCGTTCGTACTCCCATGAATTCACCGTAGAAAGCATAGTGAGCGCGTAAATGTGCATCCATCAAACGGCTGACTTCGGACACCATCGGGGCTGGTAAATAAGTGCCGGTTTTCAGGAAGTGTTCGATCTCGCGGAATATCCACGGTCGTCCTTGTGCCGCGCGACCTATCATGATCGCGTCTGCACCTGTCACTTGTAGAACATACTTGGCTTTTTCTGGTGTCGTGATATCGCCGTTGGCAACTACCGGAATATTGACTGCTGCTTTGACGGCGGCGATAGTCTCGTATTCTGCATCGCCTTTATAGCCGTCTGCACGAGTACGCCCATGCAGCGTCAGCATGGCGATCCCTGCGGATTCGGCAATGCGTGCGATATTCAAGGCGTTTTTGTTGGCTCTGTCCCAGCCAGTACGAAACTTCAACGTGACCGGCACATCGACCGCATTGACAACCGCTTCTAAAATCGTTGCGACCAGTTTTTCATTTTGTAGCAGCGCCGAACCGCACCAGGCGTTACAGACTTTTTTGACCGGGCAGCCCATATTGATATCAATAATCTGCGCACCTCTGTCCACATTATGCTTGGCACATTCCGCCAGCATAGTCGGATCTGCTCCGGCGATCTGAACGGCTTTTGGCTCCATCTCACCTTCGTGATTGGTGCGGCGCGAAGACTTCTCGGTATCCCACAACTTTGGATTCGACGCCGCCATTTCAGATACCGCATAACCAGCACCCAACTCTTTACATAGCTGGCGAAACGGTCTGTCCGTCACGCCAGCCATGGGCGCAACAAAAAGATTATTCCGCAACTGATGGGATCCGATTTGCATAATGGAGATAAATTGGGGTAGAGAGTAGCGAAAAGCCAGATCGGCAAGGAAAAGTATTCTACCTGAAATGTGCCTAAATAATTAGCAAAATACTTGACCTAAAATCAGAATATTTTTATCTATCTAGGTTGACTTAATGATAGTTTGGTTTTCTGAATACTTCATAAAAAGGGTCTTCGTCGTTCTATTTAAACGGCATAAAATTATAGAGATGCTAATTTGCAATTATCTTTGTGTATAGTTGCTGACAAATAGCAGCCTTGACTTACTTTGGCGTATCAATTTTTATCTGATTCTAATTTTCAACTAAGTATTGATCGCTTCTAAAGTCTTTTTTAAAGCCTATTTCATCACTGATTTTCAGTCGGTATTAATCAGTCAAGGATGAAATATGTTTTTAACTTTAAGGAGCTGCCGTGAGTACTATCCAAGTAAAGAGCAACACAGAAAATCAAGCAAAAAATCAAGCAGCCGGTTTGCATAAAATTACTATCGTCGGCGGCGGTGCCGGTGGTTTAGAGTTGGCGGTCAGGCTTGGTAAAAAATTAGGTAGAAAAAAGAAAGCAATCATCACTTTGATTGATGCTAGCCGCACTCATTTATGGAAGCCTTTATTGCATCAAGTCGCTGCAGGCACTTTGGACAGTCATGCGGACGAGCGCGAGTATTTCGCACTGGCGCGCTCGAATCATTTTGAGTTTCGCTTAGGGCGTATGGATGGTCTGAGCAGAGAGAAGAAAGAAATTTATCTCTCCGCGACCTGTGATGAAGATGGTAGTGAATTGCTGCCGCGTCAGGCGATTGCTTACGATAGTCTGGTGATTGCGTTAGGTAGCCAGACCAATGATTTTGGTACGCCGGGTGCGCGCGAGAATAGCATCATGCTGGACTCGCTTCCCGCGGCAGAACGCTTCCACCAGAAGCTAGTCAATTGCTGCTTACGTGCGCAAACACAAGCGCAGCAATCTGGTGAAGGACGCTTCACAGTGACGATCATCGGTGGCGGCGCTACGGGGGTGGAGCTGGCTGCCGAACTGCACATGACGACTAAAATTTTATCTAGTTATGGACTGGTCAATTTTCATCCGGAAAAAGATTTAAAAATCGTCATCGTGGATGCGGCTCCGCGTTTGTTACAGATGCTGCCAGAGCGCTTATCCGACGCAGTTGCCCGTGAATTACGCAGTATTGCAGTAGAAGTGCATACCAACGAACGTGTGGTAGAAGTCACCAAAGAAGGTGTCAGCATGTCTAGCGGAAAATTTATCCCCAGTGGCATTGTCGTTTGGGCGGCAGGGATTAAGGCGCCAGAATTTTTAAAAGATCTGGACGGTCTGGAAACCAACCGCATCAATCAGTTAGTCGTGCACCGGACTTTGCAAACCACACGTGATACATCGATTTTTGCTCTTGGCGACTGTTGCGCCTGCCCGCAAGGCGAGGGCTTACCGACGGTCCCGCCCCGCGCCCAATCTGCGCATCAGCAAGCAAGTCTGTTGGCAGATTCTCTAAGCCGGATGTTGCAGGGAAAATCGCTAAAAGAGTTCACCTACAAAGATTATGGTTCTCTGGTCTCGTTAGGCAACTACACTACAGTCGGCAGTTTAATGGGCGCACTGGCAAATGGCTCGGTCTTCATTGAAGGTACTCTCGCCAAATGGATGTATTGGTCACTGCACAAAAACCACCAGGTTGCTGTCAATGGCTTGTTTCATACATGGCTATCCACCTGGGCGGAAACAATTGATAGGGTGCGCAATCCCCGGATTAAGTTGCACTAATCAGTTGTTAGCTTTGTCATCGGTTCCCTTAGTGCATTTTGATTGAACTTAAGCGACGCGCAAGGATGAAATTGCATTGTGCGTCGCAGCAAATTGTAGAGTGTGCGTTCGACTTATTTGCAAAAGACTTGCCTAGATTTCTCCTAGGCGCTAGCATCAATTATCTGCATAATGTCAATACTAGCGACTACAGCGGTTGTACATCTATTTCGCGCGCATTCTGCGCGAAGCATCGAGCTAATTAAAAGTAGGCAAGTGCAAAGTATTATGAGGTGTATAAGAAGCACGCGAGAGTTGTATTAATTCGAGGCTCCCATGTGCACCGCTTGCATGAATCATCACGCGATCAAAACAACAATCAGAGACAAGGAAAACAGCATGGATAAGTTTTGGCTTAAATCGTACCCGCAAGGCGTACCGGAAGAAATCGATTTTTCACAATATAAATCGCTGGTGCAATTGCTGGAAGAAGCTTTCCAAAAATACGCGGCACGTAATGCCTACGTTTGTATGGACAAGTTTCTGACTTACGGCGAGCTAGATACCTTGTCCCAAAAAATGGGTGCATGGTTGCAAAATAAAGGTCTGGCAAAAGGTGCGCGCGTCGCGATCATGATGCCAAATGTACTGCAATATCCTGTTGTTATGGCCGCCGTGTTGCGCGCTGGTTATACCGTCGTCAACGTCAACCCCTTGTACACGCCACGTGAGTTAGAGCATCAGTTAAAAGACTCTGGTGCAGAGGCGATTTTTATTCTGGAAAACTTTGCGCACACCTTGGCACAAGTGATTGATAAAACCGCGATTAAGCATGTGGTCGTTGCCAGTATGGGCGATATGTTGGGTGGCCTTAAAGGCATGATCGTCAATTTTGTCGTGCGCAATATCAAAAAAATGGTACCTGCTTTTTCTTTGCCCAACGCGATTCGCTTTAAGCAAGTTCTCGCAGAGTCGGGGCGCCTGACATTTAATCCTGTCAGCATTGGTCACGATGACGTTGCGTTTTTACAGTACACCGGCGGCACCACTGGTGTATCGAAAGGTGCGACGCTGACACACCGTAATGTCATCGCCAATATTCTGCAAAACGAAGCATGGCTTGCACCTGGTATGCAGGGTCAGGATATGACTCAACAAAAGACCATCGTTTGCGCTTTGCCTCTTTATCATATCTTTGCGTTGACCGTCTGCAGCTTACTTGGCACTCGCATCGGTGCGCTGAATCTGTTGATTCCTAATCCCCGCGATATGCCCGGCTTTATCAAGGAACTGGCCAAGTACAAGGTCAATATTTTCCCGGCGGTTAACACCTTGTACAACGGCTTACTGAATAATCCTGAGTTTGCCAAACTGGATTTCTCTGGTTACCAAATTTGTAGTGGCGGCGGTATGGCAGTACAAAAAGCGGTTGCCGACAAATGGCTTAAAGTCACTGGCTGCGCGATTTCTGAAGGTTATGGTTTGTCTGAGACATCGCCTGTTGCAACCGGCAATCCGGTAACGACCAAAGAATTCTCTGGCACGATAGGCTTGCCTATTCCGTCTACTGAGATCGCTATTTTGGATGACGACGGTAACCCTGTACTTTTGGGACAACCGGGCGAAATCGCGATCCGCGGCCCGCAAGTCATGGTCGGTTATTGGAATCGTCCGGATGAAACAGCCAAGGTCATGACTGCCGATGGCTTCTTCAAATCTGGCGACGTTGGTATTATGGATGCACGTGGTTACACCACGATTGTGGATCGTAAAAAAGACATGATTTTGGTATCCGGTTTTAACGTATATCCAAATGAGATCGAAGGCGTTGTCGCCTTGCACCCGGGCGTATTGGAGTGCGCTTGTGTCGGCGTACCAGATGCCAACTCAGGCGAGGCCGTTAAACTGTTTGTGGTACGCAAAGATCCGGCGCTCACTGTCGATCAGTTAATGGCGTATTGCAAAGAACAGTTCACTGCATACAAAAAACCGAAATACATTGAGTTCCGCATGGATCTGCCAAAAACCAATGTCGGAAAAATTTTGCGCCGTGAATTGCGAGATGAAAAGAAGGCAGCGTAAGTACATAAGTAAGCAAGTATCGTAAAAATGTTCTTGCAATAGAGTGAAATTAAATATACTCCCCCAGTCATTAAGTAAAAATATACTGATTGTCCATAGAATCATTGGACGATTAAAATATACTAATCAGGAGTATGTATAAATAAAAAGGAAAGCCATGTGCTTTCCTTTTTTGTTTTTTAACAATTGTTTTGCTTGTGTCAATCTAAATTGCGTCTAGAATAAATAGGGTCAAGCTGTTGCCCGACTATGTTTTGAATGCGCTCCATAAGATATTCTCAAACTAAATAAGGTCGTCATCAGTAGCAGCATCAAATTCGTCATCAAATTCGTCAATTTGATTTTCAATTCATCGCAAACCTAATCCACCGGAGATCACCATGCCATTCCCATATCGCTTTACTGCCGCCACCTTGTTGATCGTCTCGTCCTCTGCATTTGCGGCGTCGCTAAGCGACCTGAGCAATCAGGACGCTAGTGCTGGTTTAAAAGCCGCGCTCGATAAAGGGTCGTCTTTGGCGGTGGCTAAATTAGGTGTCGAAAACGGCTTCTTAAATAACGACAAAGTAAGAATCCAATTGCCATCCATCTTAGAGCAAGCGCGTCCGCTACTTAAAATGACCGGACGTGGTCAACAACTGGACGATCTGGTGATCTCCATGAACCGCGCTGCCGAATCTGCGGTGCCAATGGCCAAGCCACTGCTGATGGATGCGATTAAATCCATGTCAGTCACCGACGCCAAAAATATTCTCACCGGCGGCGATACCTCGGTAACAGATTTCTTCAAACAAAAAACCTCCACGCCGCTCGCTACTAAGTTTTTACCTCTGGTAAAAGGTGTCACAGACAAAGCTGGCTTATCGGCTAAATACAATAGCGTAATGGGACAAGCAGAAAAAATGGGAGCAGTACCGAAAGAGCAGGCCACGGTAGAAGGCTACGTAACTCAACGTGCGATGGACGGTTTATTTCTGATGATAGGCGAAGAAGAAAAAGCCATACGCCAGGACCCGATTGGCAGTGGCAGCAAGATCATCGGCAAGGTGTTTGGCCTGCTGAAATAAGGGTGATGTTCTATAAGGGGATGATGCCGTGCGCAGCGGCACGGTGATTAGCATTAATTTATTTTTCTGATTGAATAAACAAAATAAAAGGGGCGTACCAGGCGAATTGGTAGGCTCCATTTTTCTCAATAAACCAGTAAGGCAATATCAGTAAACCTAGGCTAAATGCCGCAATGGATGCGCATGTGCTGGCCACACTTCCGCAAAAAAACTACTTACCATTTCTGCACTCACTTCGGCTAATGTAGCCGGCGACCATTGCGGTGTGTTGTCTTTATCCACCACCAGTGCTCGTACGCCTTCCAGGACTTCACCATGTTTAAAGCAATGACGCACCATCGTGCGTTCCATACGCAAGCAATCGGCCACTGACATTGTGCTGCCGCGACGTAACTGTTCTAGCGTCACGCTCATCAATAAGGGAGAACGCTTTTGCATTACTGCTGCAGCCTGTTGCGTAAATTCGCTCGCATCACCCGCTAGCGATGCTGCAATCGCCTTCGCATCATTGCTCGTAAAATGCTGATCAATCAGCGCACGATGAGTAGCCAAACGGCTGCTTGTGGTATTTGCCTGTTCTGCAAACGGAGCAGCAAACTCGCGGATGGCGTGGCGGATATCGCCAGAAGTTGTGGTCGCCAACAGCGCCATCAATGCGGGTAATTCTGTAGTCGGTATAAACACATCAGCCAAGCCTGCATACAAAGCATCAGCCGCATTGATGATGTCTCCGGTCAGACCCAGATACGTCCCGATTTGTCCCGGCGCGCGCGACAGAAAATAACCACCACCAACGTCGGGGAACAGGCCAATATTCACTTCCGGCATTGCCATCTTGGTGCGCTCTGTCACGATCCTCAAACGACAATCTTCCCCTGCCTGTGCTATGCCCATACCGCCACCCATCACCACGCCGTTCATCAAGGCGATATAAGGCTTAGGATAAAAATGAATCAGATGATTCAGCGCATATTCTTCGGTAAAAAAATCTTCCAGCAAGGCGCTATCGCCTTTGGGTGTCGCAGTGCCGACATCATAGAAAAAGCGGATGTCACCACCGGCACAAAACGCTTTCTCTGCGCTGCTATGAATAAACACCGCATGCACATTGGCGTCATCATGCCAAGCCAGCAAAGTCTGCGTAATCGCCCGTACCATTTCCAGCGATAAAGAGTTGAGTGCTTTAGGGCGGTCAAGTGTGATGTAGCCGATGTGATTGTTGACGGAGGTTTGGATATAGTCGCTCATGGCTTATTGGGGAGTTGGATTGAAGGAAGATTTTAACTTTTTTATCTGAAGTACATCAGTTAACTGAGTATTGGAGAGCAGTAATGCTTTATCTGTACTCATTGATTGCCTTATGACGCGCCGACGTGGCTCTGGAATTATCATTATATTTTTATGGTCGTTTACCGCAACCCCAGCCACAAACCTGCCGGCACAAACAAGAGCGCCGCCAGGTTTCCCAGTAACACAATCGAAGCGACTTTGTCTGGTTCTTGCTGATATTGTTCTGCCACCATAAAACAAAAAACGGCGGGTGGCAGGGCGGCGAATAAGTACATTTGGCCGCGTTGTGCCGTGCTTAGCGGCAAGACTGGATCTAGCAACAGTGCGAGCAGCAATCCCGCCACCGGACAGGTGATGGCACCGACCAGACCGATGCGCCAACTGGCGAAATTAATGTCCAGCATACGCACACCCAACGCAAATAACATGATGGGGATACCGGCGTCGCCCGTCATTTTAAGTGCGATGAATAAATACGCTGGCAGGTGCACATGCAGCAGCGCGAAAATCATCCCCAGCATCATCGATAACATCATCGGACTGCGTAAAAATTTGAGCGGTGAACCTTGATGACCGGGGTGGCCGCGCTGAATAATTTTAATGCCAACCGTGAAGTACACCAGGTTACACGCCATAAACAGAGCAACCGCTGCCGACAGTCCATTTGCACCAAACGCCAGTGCCGCCAGAGGCAAGCCCATGTTGCCGCAATTGTTGTACATCATAGGCGGCACAAAGCCGCGTACATCGTAGCCCAGCAAGCGTGCCACTGGCCACGCCAGCAAGCCAGAGCCGAGCGCAATCAGCACGCCGGCCAGGATCAGCCAGGCGTTGTGAGCGACATCAAATTCTTTTGCGGCCAAAGCGCAAAACACCAGCAACGGACAGAGCACATCCATACTGACGCGGTTGATCGCCACCATATCGTCTTTGACGCCAGCCCCTTTATCGGCAGTATTTCTAAAGCGCGCATATAGATAGCCTAGAGCGATGATGATGAACACCGGCAAGATGATAGCGATGATGCGTTCAAATAATTCCATGGGTATGTGTTATTAGCGATTAGAGTAGAGATTTTTAATATACTCCCCCATTTTTTTAATAAAAATGGCCGATTGCCCAAGTTATATATGGACATGTAAATATACATATTGGGGGTATATTAATTATCATGGGAGCGGATGTTTTAAAATTCTTCATCGAAATGCCACTTAATCACACTTTCAGCGTTTTCAATACTGCGTAATCCAGCGGTAGCGCGGTGGTGCTTTTGATGATTTCCATTACAAAGCTAGAGCTGACATCTTGCAAATCAGCGACCTTGACCAATTTTTTATATACCTGATCGTAACCGGCCATGTCCGGTACCAGCACCTTCAGCAGGTAATCGGTATCACCACTCATACGCAGAATTTCGACAATTTCCGGGATGTCCTTGGTGCCGCTGATAAAGCGCTGCATCCAGCCTTCGTTATGCTGTGCCGCTTTTAAGGCAACCATTACGGTCAGTCCCAGATTGAGCTTGCCGGGATCGCATAGCACGACTTGTTGCCGGATCACGCCATCGTCTTGCAAACGTTGCACGCGCCGCCAGCATGGCGTGACCGACAAATGCACCGCCTGCGCCAGATCGGCCAAAGCGATGGAGGCATCTTTTTGAAGAATTTGTAATATTTCGATATCTTTTTTATCCATAGATTCAATTTTATAGAAAATTATTCTCAATAAGATGAATTATCTATGATTTTTTGGTAAAAAATTTCATCTCGGCTTTGTTACGATGAGACTTAGCCAATTTCACCGTAGCAAGGTACGACGAGGCTGCAGCTGGCGCGCTTTGGTGAGCTACGGCATCGCAGTTAATTGGGCAAATCGATCAGATCGAACAAATTCAGAGTAATTCAGCACAATCAAGGACGCATCATGAGTAAGCACGATCCGCAATGGCAAACCGCCACCAAACTGACTCACGCAGGGCGCAAAGGTAAAGCGCACCACGGGCCAGTGAATCCGCCGGTCATCCGTGCTTCAACCATGCTATTTCCCAATGTGGCAGGTTTGAAAGAGGCGACCGGCACCCGAGCAATTTACGGCCGTCACGGTAATGAGACGACTTTGGCACTGGAACATGCTTTATGTGCAGCAGAAGGCGCAGCCGCTTGTTTGCTGACACCATCGGGTTTATCTGCGATCACTACTACTTTGCTGGCTTTGTTAAAACCGGGCGATCATTTACTGATGGTGGATACGACTTACGATCCGACCCGTTTATTTTGTGATGGCTTGCTCAAAAAAATGGGTATCAGCACCACTTATTATGATCCCCTGATCGGCAGGAATATCGCCTCATTGATGCAGCCTAATACCAAAGTCGTTTTTGTCGAATCACCAGGATCATTGACGTTTGAGGTGCAGGACATTCCTGCGATGGCCGCAGTTGCGCATGCAAGCGGCGCAGTGATTGTGTCTGACAGCACCTGGGCAACGCCGATAGGCTGGTCTTCGTTTGAACTGGGCATTGATGTGTCTCTCCACGCGGCGACAAAATATATTGTTGGCCATTCTGACGCCATGATGGGTGTGATTTTAACCAAAGAAGCCTTGCATCCTCGTTTGCGCGACACCTACAAGCAACTGGGCTTATCGGTCGGTGCTGACGATGCAGCATTGGCTTTACGCGGTTTGCGCACGATGTCGGCGCGCCTGGCGGTACACAGGGTCAGCGCATTACATATCGCGCAGTGGTTACAAGCTCAGCCAGAAATCGCCGAAGTGCTGTATCCACCGATGCCAGGTGCAGCAGGGCATGAACTATGGAAGCGCGATTTTCATCCTGATTATGCCTGTGGTTTAATGGGGGCGATTTTTCATCAACACATCACAGAACAACAAGTTGCCGAGCTGATAGACCGCACGGAATTATTCGGTATCGGCTTTAGCTGGGGCGGCTACGAGAGTCTGATTTTGCCGACCAAGCCAAAAAACTGCCGCACCGTCAACGCCAGCCAATGGCAGGCGCCGATGATACGTTTGCATATCGGTCTGGAAGCAGTTCAAGATTTGCAGCATGATTTGCAGCAGGGGTTTGAGGCATTGAGAAATCTTGATTGTGCGGAACCTATTGCCGCCTAATTTGTCCATGTTCTGTAGCCAATTTTAAGACAGGTCTTACACAGATTGGCACGATGTAACTTACCGGTTTCTACTCTCTCCAGATGGTAGATTTTGCCCGCTAGTCCAGCGGGCATTTTTTTGCACTTGGGGTTCGAGCGCCCCCGGTCATTAATGGTCAGTAACGGACAGTAATCTAGAGTAATCTACAGTCCGAAAAAAAGCAGACTCAAGTTCGGCTTGTCATTACTCCGTAATATTTTCACCATATACTTGTTTCATCCTTGATACTCTCCAAAGGTAAGGATTTTAGCCCGCTCTTGTAGCGGGCTTTTTTTATTTGATGATTTCTTGATTAGGTAGTGGCGCTGGCGCAGTTGACGGTATGGCGGGGAGGTCGAGATCAAAAGTTTTAACGCCTGCACCGTTCATAAATTCGTTATACATCCAATCGCCTTCTGCGTTGGATACATTCTCTGGCACAGCGCGTTGTAGTTCCGGTTTGCCTGCCATTGCCTGATGCATATAGTCGATCCAGATTGGTAGCGATAAAGTCGCGCCAAATTCTCTGCCGCCCAGTGACTTTGGATCGTCGTATCCCATCCATGCTACTGCTACTAAGTTGCCCGCATAGCCTGCAAACCAGCCATCGACCGCATCGCTGCTGGTACCCGTTTTGCCCGCAATGTCATGTCGTCCTAAGCGTGGTGTAGCAGATGCACCGGTGCCTGTTCTGACGACCTCACGCAGCATGCTGTCCATGATAAAGGCGTTACGACCGTCAATAACTCTGGCATCTTCTTGCGCAACGGCGGGTGGTTTAATGTCGGATAATACTTTGCCACGTGAGTCGGTAATTTTTTGAATCAGCCACGGTTTAATCTGATAACCGCCATTAGCAAATACCGCATAAGCAGCCGCAACCTGGAGTGGCGTGACTGATCCGGTACCCAGCGCCAGCGTCAGATTTTGTGGTTGTTTGGTGATATCAAAACCGAAGCGAGGTAAGTAATCACGTGCATAGCTGGCACCGATTGCGCGCAGCAAACGCACTGAGACCACGTTTTTAGATTGTGCTAATGCGGTACGCAAACTGATAGGTCCATCGTATTTGCCATCGTCATTGCGTGGATCCCATTTTAAATCTTCAGTACTGGTTTCGGACAATTGCACGTCGTTGGCGATGGTGGCTGGCGAATAGCCTTTTTCCAACGCAGCAGAATAAATAAAGGGCTTGATCGACGAACCAGGCTGGCGCCACGCACTGGTCACATGATTAAATTGTTTGCGGTTGAAATCAAATCCACCGACCATCGCACGATACGAACCATCTTGCGCATTCAGGGCGACGAAGGCGGCATCTACTTCCGGCAATTGACTGATCGTCCAGCGCTTTTTGGCGTCTTGCATCACACGTATCAAAGCGCCGGGACGTATTTTTAAATCGCGGTTAGCATTGTTTTGCAAGGCTTTGTCCGCAAAGCGCAAGGTCTCTCCGCTGAGGGTAATTGTATCGCCGGACGCCATTTCTGCTTTGAGTGATTTTGGACTAACTTCCAGCACAACGGCGGGCAGCAATTTATCATTGGCAGGATGCTTGAGCATCAAGGCATCGATGGCATCATCACGTTCATCTTCGTCTGTGGGTAACTCAATAAACGCCTCAGGGCCACGATATCCATGACGCTGGTCGTAGGCCATGACATTACGACGTAATGATTCGTATGCGGCGTCTTGCTCGGCTTTATAAATCGTGGTGTAGACCTTCAGGCCGCTGGTATAGGCGGCGTCTTTATACTCAGCGACGATACTTTGACGCGCAATTTCTGCGACATAATCAGCATGCGCATCAAACTGCTGGCGGCTACTGATATGCAGTTCTTCTTTGCTGGCCTGATCATATTGGGCTTGCGTAATATAACCATCATCTTGCATCGCCTTTAAAACTAACAGCTGACGTTGCTTGGCGCGTTGCGGATTGACTGCGGGATTATGGCGCGCCGGATTTTGCGGTAAACCTGCCAGCATGGCGGCTTCTGCAATCGATAACTCTTGCAGCGATTTACCGAAGTAGGTGTTCGCCGCGCTGGAAAAACCATGGGTACGTTGACCGAGATAGATTTGATTCATGTATAGCTCAAGAATCTGGTCTTTGCTTAATGCCGCTTCGATGCGGTAGGCTAAGACAATTTCTTTAAACTTGCGCATCACGGTTTTTTCTTGTGTCAGCAAAATATTACGGGTGACTTGCATCGTGATAGTCGAGCCACCCTGATGAAAACCGCCGCTCAAATCTGCTAGCAGTGCACGAAAAGCGCTACGAAAATCAATTCCGCTATGCTCGTAAAACCGCTTGTCTTCAATCGCCAATAAAGCGTTTTTCATGACGGGTGGAATATCTTTAATTGCGACAAAATCTCTGTGTTCATCACCAAACTCGCCGATCAGCGCATTGTCAGCGGTATAGATGCGGAGCGGTATTTTTGGCTGGTAATCGGTGACTGCATCCAGTGACGGCAAATTGGGCAAGATACCAAAAAAAATATAAATCAGAGCGCCGAGAAAACAGGCCGTCAGAACCGCGATACCGCCTAAGATTAATTTCATCAAAGTACTCATGTCTTCCTTAGTCTTCTAATGTTTGCAGCAAATACAGTTTTTGATAAATGCCAGAGTCCAGCAGCATCAATTGTCCGTGCGTGCCTTGTTCTGCAATATTGCCGTGATTGAGCACGACAATCTGATCTGCGTCGCGGATCGTGGATAGACGGTGCGCAATCGCCACGATGGTCACGCTGCCACGCAGTTCTGTCAGCGCTGTTTGTACGACTTGCTCGGTCTCGCTGTCGATATGTGATGTGGCCTCATCCAAAAACAAGATGCGGGGTTTGCCCGCCAGCGCACGGGCAATCGCGATCAATTGTTTTTGACCTGTAGAAAGGCGTGCTCCACCTTCACCTAGCGGTGTGTCGTAGCCTTGTTCCAGTTGCAGAATAAAGTCATGCGCGCGTGCCGCTTTGGCGGCGATGATGATATCTGCCTCGCTGATATTGCGGCCCATCGCGATATTTTCACGCGCATTGGCTGCTAATAAAAATGGCTCTTGCGGCACCAGACCGACACTGGCGCGGAAATGCTCATCGCTAAAACTGGTCAGATCAATATCATCAATCGTGATACGACCAGATTGTGCGGTATAGAAACGTAATAATAGACTGAGCAGGGTGGACTTGCCGCTGCCTGTGTGACCGACAATCCCAAAGAAACTACCGGCAGGAATATGCAAGTTAACATCATGCAGCACCGGATTGGCAGGATCGTAACCAAAAGCCAGATGCTGTAAACGCAAATCACCTTGGCTAATTTGCTCGTCGCTACTGACGCTCGTCGTGGTTTTTTCTCGCAATAAAGTATTCACCCGTGCCGCCGAAACCACTGCTTGTTGTATCTGACCGAATTGCAAGGTGATCTGGATCAGCGGATCTACCACGCGGGCAATATAGCTTACAAACGCATATAAGATACCGACTTCAATACCGGAAAAATCACGCTGGCTGAAACAAAAGATCACCACCACCAATAGCAGCGAATTGAGTAGGTCTAGTGCAGGTCGCAAGAGCCAAGCATTGGCTCGCAATTCGTCTAAGCGCGCGTGGTAATGCTGTTGATTGGTCGCATCAAACCTGGCACCAAAACGTCGCTCGGCGTTGCTGGCTTGCAGCGTGCTCATACCGTTAATGCTCTCCGCAACCTGCGCATTGATCTCGCTACGCAACTGGCGCGCACGACTTACTGCTGGCGCACTCCAGCGCTGATAAAACCAAACGATGATCACTACGGCCGGGATCAGCATTGCTACGATCAGCATCAGCCGCCAATCCAGCCACGCCATTGCTACCAGTGCGCCGATCACGACGATGGAAGAGTCCAGCATGACAAACAAAACTTGGACGTACAGATTTTTAACAGCTTCCGTGTCGTTGGTCACGCGGCTGACTAATTGTCCCGTAATCGCTTTATCAAAAAAAGCCATCGGCAGGCGCAGTACATGTTCATACACTTGTTCACGCAGGCGTGTTACCGAGCGCATGGCAACACCAGCCAAGCGTGAGAGTTGCAGATACCGCAGCCAGGTTGCCCACCAGCCTGTGGCCAGATAGGTGACCAGCAAGCCGACTACGATGGCGGTATCCATTTGATGAGGCAATAGATAGCGATCAATAAACGCTTTGCCTAGCAGAGGACCCAGTGCTTCCAGTCCTGCAGCGACAAATAAAAATAGAATCCCCAGCAGCACGTGGCGACGTTCGGGTTGTGCCGCTTGCATGAGCAAATTCACTGCGAGCTTTTTTTCAGACTTGCTTTCGGGGGCGCTCATTACTGGGCTGCCTATCGCATTTACTTCAGACATTACTTTTAACTTTTGTAGAGTGGATAGTTGACGAAGAATAGTTGGCTTAGCTAACAGAGGCTGCGGAATACCACAGCCGGTTACTGACAGGTTTACGCCGCATCAAGACTGGCTTCCAATTGTTGATAGCGCCATTGGGCTGCATACCATCCCGCTTGCTCTAATAACATGTCATGCGTGCCTTGTTCAATCACCCGGCCTTCACGCAGCACTAAAATATGATCTGCATTCGCAACGGCGCTCAGGCGATGACTGACGATAATGGCGCTGCGCTCTTTACGTTGCTGACGTAATTCATTTAGGTGTTGCAGGATGCGGGTTTCGGTATCGGTATCGACTGCTGACAAGGCGTCATCCAGTAACAGTAAAGGACTATCGGTCAGTAAAGCGCGAGCAATCGCAACCCGTTGACGCTGTCCACCAGAAAGCGTCACACCGCGCTCACCTACCGGTGTGTCATAGCCCTGCGGGAAGCGCACAATATCCTCATGTACGGCTGCCAGCGTAGCGGCGTGAATAATCTGTTCACGGGTCGCGTCTGGATTGCCCAAAGCGATATTATGAGCAATCGATGCAGAGAACAAAAAGGGTTCCTGCGATACCCAATTGATCGCCAGCCGTAAACTATGCAAGCGATAATCCGATTGCGCATGTTCGCCCCAACGCAGCGAACCTAGCGAACCTTTCCCAGTGGCAGCGATATCGTATTGCCGCAGTATCAAACGGATAATTGTCGATTTGCCCGATCCTGTATGTCCGACGATGCCCAGCGTTTTTCCCTCGTCTAAGTTAAACGACACATGATCCAGCGCGATGGCAGATTGTCCAGGGTACGAAAAACTGATGTCCTGGAAACGCAAACTACCCTGCGGCGATGTGGTGATCTGACCATGATCCTGCACACTAAGTTCCGCTGCCAGAACAGGCTGCAAACGATTCCATGCGGCTTTGCCACGTTCTAGCAAGGACAATACCCAACCTGCGGCAAACATCGGCCAGATCAACTGACCTAAATACATCGTAAAGCTGGTTAAGGTACCGATCGTCATTTGTTGATTCCAGACCAGATATCCACCCATTGCCAGCGTCAGCGCACCCGCGGTAGTCAGTGCAACACCGACCGCTGGTTCGTAAGCGGCTTCCCAGCGCTGTGCGCTCAGACTGGCATCCGCAGCCTGCTCCGCCAGTTCAGCAAATTGGGCTGCGCTGCGCTGCTCCAGGCCGAGGGCGCGCAAGGTACGCACGCCTGCCAGAGTTTCTTGTACCTGATCGTTGAGCTTACTAAACCGGTTTAAAGAGTCACGGGATGCGTCATGCACATGATGGGTGATTTTCTTAAACGCCCACGCCATAAAAGGGAAGGGCAGCAATGCCACCAGCGCCAGTCGCCAATCGACACCCAGCAACATCATGCCGATCACCAATGCAAAAGTCATCGTGCCATCAAACCCCGCCAGCATGGCTTCCCCTGACGCCAGTTCAATCGCATCAGCATCATTGGTGCCCAGCGCCATTAAGTCGCCAGTGCGTTGCTGCTGAAAAAACGGCGCACCTTGTAAACTCAAGCGCTGATATAGCCTGGTGCGTAATTGCACGCCCAATTGATAGGACGCCGCAAACAATTGTAAGCGCCAGCCCACGCGCAGAAAGTAAATCGCTACCCCCATTAATATCAGTTGCCCCAACTGCATCGCCAGCCCGCGGCTATCTAAGGTGTGCGCCACCATCGCATCAATCACCGCGCCGACTTTGCGCGGGATTAGCACAGTCAATATTGCGACGCTGAGTAACATTGCGCCTGCAGCTATATAGTGCCTTTTGTGTTGTTTGATAAATTGGGCAAGTAGTTGGTACAAACTCATAAGGTATTCGATTGGATTGGGTGATCTTGAAGCGGAATTGCGATCGAAGCGAGTGAAAACAAGTTTCCCAGGTATTTCTTGGGTAGGAGAATCCGGTAACTTCAGAGTCAACGATGATACAGCATTTGAATTTTTCGCCGTAATTTTGGCCTCAGAAATCGATGGCAATATAGGGCAACTGAAGCCCATATTTGGTGTAAATCGCTACGCATATCTTAGAAGTATATACATATACTCCCACGAAAAAATCTGAAAAATTCCTAGATGCCCAATAATTACTTGGACTATTTAAATATACATACTAGGAGTATATTTATCCGCTTAATTTGTATTGCAGTGATAAAGTGAACCTTGTCCGGTATTATAAAAAAAAGCCGCTGGCTTCAATACCAGCGGCTTTTCAACTCAATGCGCACATTTATTGCCAACACCAGCGCAGAAAAGTAATAGATAAAACTAACGCTTAATCACCACGTCGGCATTATCCCGCTTCAACATATTCCACAAAAACGAATAGGTAATCGCTGCCATATCTGCGCGTTGTGCGTTGTTTGCCGCACCGCCGTGACCGCCTTCAATATTCTCGTAATACCAGACATTGTCATGTCCCTGACTGATCATTTTTGCCGCCATCTTACGAGCATGTCCTGGATGTACCCGGTCATCGCGGGTTGATGTGATGAACAAGACATTCGGATATTTAACGCCTGCTTTGACGTTTTGGTATGGTGAGTAGCGTGAGATGTAATCCCATTCAGCAGGGATATCTGGATTGCCATATTCCCCCATCCACGACGCCCCTGCCAGCAGTTTGTTAAAGCGCTGCATGTCTAGCAATGGCACCTGACTTACGACGGCATTGAACAATTCTGGATGCTGGGTCAGGGCAACACCGGCGAGTAAGCCACCATTGCTGCCACCCATCGCGCCCAGATGTTGTGGACAAGTGATTTTGCTGGCGATCAGGTCGTCCGCGACTGCGGCAAAATCATCATACGCACGCTGACGGTTTTCTTTTAATGCAGCTTCATGCCAGCGCGGACCGTATTCGCCACCGCCACGGATATTGGCCACCACATAGACGCCGCCTTTTTCTAGCCAGGTCTTACCCAGACTACCGGAGTAGGCCGGTGTCAGCGAAATCTCAAAGCCGCCATAACCGTATAACAATGTTGGATTATTGCCATCGTATTTCACGTCTTTATTGCGCACCATAAAATAGGGGACTTTGGTGCCGTCTTTGGAGGTTGCAAACTTTTGTACGGTCTCGTAAGGCGTTGCATCAAAAAAGCTAGGGGCAGATTTTAAGGTTTCGCGCTGATCGTTACCCGCATGCGCCAAAATGTAAACGCTAGGAGTCAGATAGTCGGAGTAGCTCAGGAAATAATCGTCAGAGTGATTGGCATCAATCGCGCTGACACCGACGCTACCTAGTGTGGGCAGGGCGACTTCACGTGAGACCCATTTGCCCTTTTTTAGCTGCCATTCAGTCAGATTACTTTTGACATTATTCAATGACTGCACCAGCAGATAATGTTTAGTAATCGCCTCACCATTGAGTGAGCTTGTATCCGTCGGCTGGAACAATACATTGAAATTACGTTTGCCTTTTTTATACGCGTCAAAATCAATCGCCAGCAGGCTGCCAGTGGCGTAGGTCTTGCCGCCAGTGATCCATGCTTCACGTAGGCTAACGACGAATTGTTTGCCAAAGAAACTGATATTGGATTTTGCTGGCACATCTAATCGCGTTAGCTTGCTACCTTCTTTTAAATATTCTTCCGACGTGTAGAAGGTCACACCTCTGCTGACGATTTCGTGATGAATACCATCTTGATCGTAGCTTCGGGCTGAGACCGAGATATCGGTTTTTTCACCTGCCAATAAAGTCTTGGCGGAGCTGATCGGTGTGCCACGTTTCCACTCTTTGACGATGCGCGGATAGCCAGAATCCGTCAGTGAGCCTTCGCCAAAATTGGTTCCGACGAATAGCGTATCTTTATCGCGCCAATCGATGTTCATCTTGGCTTCCGGCAGGGTAAAACCGTCTTTGATAAAGCTCTGTGTGGTCAGATCAAATTCGCGCATCACGACCGCATCTGCGCCGCCACGTGATAATTGAATTAAGCATCGGTCGTAGACAGGATCGCGGCAGTTACTGTTTTTAAATACCCAATTTTCATTCTCTACTTTTGCCAGTGCATCGATATCGAGCACGGTTTCCCATTTTGGTTGGGGTTTGCGATATTCGTCCAGCGTCGTTTTGCGCCAGACGCCGCGTGGATGATCGGCATCCATCCAAAAATTGTAATAATAATTTCCCATTTTGTTCACGGTCGGGATCCGGTCTTTGGAGTTCAGCACGACTTGCAAATCACTGCGCAGCTTGATGAAACCAGCATCGCTATCCAATTTGCTGCGTGTAACCTGATTACGTGCCTTGACCCAATCCAGGGCTTTCTCGCCGGTGACATCTTCCAGCCATTGCTGCGGATCGGCAGCGACTGCTGATTCTGTCATTACGCCTGCCGCCGTAGTTTGTGCTTGACTGATACTTGCGGTTGCTAAACCCAATAGCGCAAGACTGAATGAGGCGATGAGCACAGCAGGTTTTTTTGATTTTACTTTGTGTTCCATTATTTTCCTTGTCGTTATTTTTGTGTATGTTGACTTCCGAAACGCTACTAAACATCCTGTGTGACTTACTTCGATGCAGACAGGCTGATTATCGAATTAAGCAGTGCTGATGGACAAGTTAATTATGCTTTTAGTTCATCATTTTTTCCGTGAGTTGGATTCTTTGGATAGTGTGTGCAGATAAAAAACGATACTGGTTTTGTCCTGCGATGTTGCCGAGCTCTTTTTTAGGGATGAAATAATAAAAATTTCTCTTGCGATTAAGAATGATTCTCATTTAAAATTACATCTCGTTACAAACGTACTAGACCCAAGCCAGCTTCGACATTCTTCCCCCTCTGTCTGCCAGCCACCTTTTTTGCAAAGTGCAACTGGCGGTAGCGCAATCTTACCGATCTGCGCTTATCAACTCTGATCATGTTCAACACGCTCTGGCATTCAATGCTTGGGATCGGTGTTGCCTCAATATTTAGCATCGGTCGTCCAGTTATGCCTGCATCGCTACAGATACGCCCGGACAGGGCTTTTCAGATTTTTTATTTCAGGTTTTTTAACCTATATTTCAGGAACGAAGATGTCACACATTAAAAGTCGTAAGCATGCACGCCCCCAATTCAATCAAACTTTGACCGCCGCAGCGATCGCTGCTGTGATGCTGCCAGCACTTGCGCAGGCGGCTGATACGACTTTGCCAGAAGTGAAAGTGACGTCGAAACAAGAAAATGATTTTAAAGCGGACAAGGCTTCATCGCCAAAATATACCCAGCCTCTGGTCGATACCCCGCAAACGATTACCGTGATTAAGCGCGAGCTGATAGAGCAACAAGGCGCAGTGACCTTGACCCAAGCTTTGCAAAATACCCCTGGCGTTGGTGCATTCTTCCTGGGTGAAAACGGCAGCACGAATACAGGCGATGCGGTCTATATGCGCGGTTTTGATTCTTCCAGCAGTATTTATGTAGACGGCGTGCGCGATCTGGGATCAATCTCGCGCGACTTGTTCAATATCGAGCAGATCGATGTATTAAAAGGCGCTGCAGGGACCGATAGCGTTCGTAGTGCACCGACCGGATCAATCAATCTGGTGAGTAAACAAGCGCAAAAAGATGATGCGACTTACGGCTCGGTCAAATTCGGTAGCGGCAGTCAAAAGCGCGTTACGGCGGACTGGAATAAAGTCATCAATGCAGAGACAGGCACCGCATTTCGCTTAAATGTGATGGATGAAGATAGTGGCAGCGCCAGCCGTAACGAAGTCAAAAATAAACGCTGGGGTGTCGCACCGTCGCTGGCATTTGGGCTTGGTAGTCCGACCCGGATTTATCTGAATTACCTGCATGTTGATCAAAATAATGTGCCGGATGGCGGCGTGCCAACAATAGGTTTGCCTGGCTACAGCAGTCCGGATCCTAAACGTCCTTTCCTCTCGACTGCGCCGATGGTCGATCCAAAAAATTTCTACGGATCAGCGAGCGATTTTGATAAAGTCAAAGCCGATATGTTGACGGGGCGGATAGAACATGACTTTAATCCTAAAGCGAAATTGATCAACACCACCCGCTACGGCAAAACCTCGCAAAATTATTTGTTGACTGCCTTCATGGGCTCGACTGCGAATCTGGTGACGCCATCTGCAAGTGACAAATCTACCTGGACTTTGGCGCGTAGCATCCGTACGCTCAAGGATCAAAAAAATGAAATTTTGACGAATCAAACCAATCTGTTGCTTGATTTTGATACGAAAGGACTCCAGCATACGGTGTTGACTGGTGTTGAACTGACCAACGAAAAACAAAACACCTTTGGCTACAGCGGCACAGGCACGCTGCCAGCCGCCAACTTCTATAATCCCAATCCAAATGATCCTGTCAGCGGCTTGAATTTAGTGCGCAACGGCGTGTTCACCCGCGGTGCAACTACCACGGTGAGTGCCTATGCGTTTGACACCTTAAAATTTAATCCGCAATGGCAATTAAGCGGTGGTGTCAGGATTGATCACTACAGCACAGATTATTCTGCCACTAGTTTATCGACGCTGGCTGCTAATCCTACTTTGCCAGTCAATACCTTGATCCCGACCAATTTAAATATGGATGGTAATCTGGTGAACTGGAAAGTCGGTGGTCTGTATAAACCGACCGAAGCCAGCAGTGTGTATGTGTCCTATGCCACGTCCAAACAGCCGCCGGGCGGTTCTAACTTTGCTTTAAGTGCCTCGGCGAGCAGCGCTGCAAATCCTAAGTTTGATCCGCAAGAGACCAAGAATGCTGAGATCGGTACCAAATGGGATTTGTTAGATCAAAAGTTGTCGTTTACCGCGGCCTTGTATCGTACCGAAGTGTCGAATGAAGTGGAGCAAAATCTGGTCGATCTGCTGTACTACCAAACGGGTAAAAAGCGGGTACAAGGTGTGGAATTGGGTGTGACCGGCGCGATCACTAAAACCTGGTTAGTTAGTGCAGGTTATACCAAGATGGACACCAAAGTAGAGAGCGGAAAAATCACCACTGCCAGCGGTATCAACAATCTGGCCTACACGCCAAAACAAGCTTTCACCGCATGGACCTCGTATGAATTGCCATTCGGTGTGAAGCTCGGTGGCGGCGCACGTTTTGTTGATTCTTTGTTGCGTGGCACTGATGGTGCGGTCGGCACACCGGCTTATACCAATTCGTATTGGGTGGTGGATGCAATGGCGAGTTATGCTATTAATAAAAATATCGATCTGCAATTGAACATGTATAACCTAGGCGATAAGGCCTATGTTGCAGCGATCAATAAAAGCGGGTACCGGTACACGCCGGGTACGCCACGCTCAGCAACTTTGATGGCGAATATTAAGTTTTAATTGAACTTGAAACTTTAGTTTCTGGCTATGTTGATTGTTATAAATGAATAGCCAGAGCTAAATAGCCAACAAGAAATAACGCAATCAAAAGCCCTTCGTCTGCACGAGGGGCTTTTGCATGACAAGGAGCAGATACGATGATGTTGCACATACCGGAAGTATTGACCCGTGATCAGGTCGCGCAGATCAGAGCAAAACTGGATCAGTCAGACTGGATTGATGGCAAAGCCACCGTCGGCGAGCAGGGTGCGCAAGTCAAGCGCAATCGGCAACTCCCAGAGAGTTCACCGCTCAGCATAGAACTGGGAGAGACGGTGTTGGCCGCGCTGGCGCGTAACCCTTTATTCTTCGCTGCCACCTTACCTTTGCGGACAATCCCGCCACTATTTAATTCTTACGAAGGCGGCGAACATTACGGCTTACATATCGACGGTGCGGTACGCAAACTGTCGGGTGCTGCGTATATGCGTACTGATATATCTTCCACACTTTTTCTATGCGACCCGGAAGAGTATGAGGGTGGCGAGCTGGTCGTCGTCGATACCTATGGCACGCATGAGGTCAAATTGCCCGCCGGTGATTTGATTGTCTATCCGTCCAGCAGCCTGCATCGAGTAGAGCCGGTGACACAGGGTGCGCGTATTTGCTCTTTTTTCTGGACCCAAAGTATGGTGCGCGACGACAGCCGGCGCGGGATGTTGTTTGAGCTAGACCAGAATATTCAAAAGCTGCGCGGACGTTTAGGTGACTGTGATGAAGTCTTGAGTTTGACCGGGCATTATCACAATTTGCTGCGGCAATGGAGTGATGTCTGAGGCATAGCTGTTGTCGGTTTAACTCACTTTTAGCGATTCTGTGAGCGGAAAGTGATTTGATTGATTTTAATATACTCCTAATATGTATATTTAATTGTCCATAGAATTATTGGACAATCAGCCTATTTTTATAAAAAATAGGGGGAGTATAGTGATTTTGCAGTTAGCGCTGTGCTAATTTAGCTTGCGCAGGCACATTGCGTTTGATCCAGCCCAGCATGTCTTGCCAGATGCGCTGGACTTCGGCGTCTGGCGGCATGACGGTGGCGTTGGGTAGCTCTATCGTGACCACTGGAATGTCTTTGTGGACACCACTGTAATTGCCTAGCGAGCCTGGATATACGCCAACCCGGTTGAACATCAGGCGGCCAAAGCGGATCGGCGGTGTGACCGGGCCATCAAAATCCAGTACGCCAAACGGGGCATGCACCGAGATGATGACGTCGGGCTTGAATTTTTCTATCGTATCAAATACCCAGCGACTTTCTGGCTCCGAGATCGGCGCTTTGCCGGGGAAGCGGCGCGGATCGCTGCGTGTGGTGTTGGCCCAATAACGCGGCGCATCTTGTTCCCAATTCGGCGTCGGAAAATTACGATTTAAGTCAACGCCATGCGCGTTCACACGTTTGGATTTGGCCGCCAGCAAACCATCCGGGTTGACGATGGGTGCGACCTTCCACTGAAATTCTTGCGCGGCAGGTTTTTGCATACTGTCCAGCCACTTAAATACGATCGCCGACGCTGTTTTTTCATCACCATGAATACCGCCGATTAGCAGAATTTTGATGGCTGGCTTACGTTTAGTGTCAGGTTTAGTATCCGCTTTAGTGATAATTTTAGAGACCGCCTCAAAATCGCGCGCCAAAATCGGGAAGCCATTCACGGATTTCGCCCCAGTCGGCATTACCTTACTGTTGCGGCAATCATTGAGCGACACTTTAGGCAAGCGTGCCACCAGTGGCGTGCACCAGTCGGTGATGACTTTGGGATTGGGGGATAAGGTGGACGCTAGAGGCGGCTTGCTCGCGCTGTTGCTTGCACTAGCCGCTGCACTAGCTGCAGCAGTATTAGTAACAGCGCCAGTAACGACTGACGCATTAGCTGATGAAATCAATAACATCAGGCTGACACATGCAATAACGGACGAGGTAGAACTGGATAAATTATTACCGTCCAACTGAGTCCACCATCGCATGCGTCAACCTTACAACTTAATACGTATCGAAAAAATTACAAACCAGCCGCTTTACGCAACAACACTGCTTTGTCAGTGCGTTCCCAGGTGAACTCCGGTTCTTCACGACCAAAGTGACCATACGCCGCCGTTTTAGAATAAATCGGGCGCAGCAGATCCAGCATCTGAATAATGCCTTTTGGACGTAGGTCAAAATACTCATTCACCAGAGCAGCGATCTGATCATCCGGGATCACCCCTGTGCCTTCGGTATAAACCGTCACGTTCATCGGACGTGCTACACCAATCGCATAGGCCACTTGGATCTGGCATTGTTTTGCCAATCCGGCTGCGACGATATTTTTTGCCACATAGCGTGCTGCGTAAGCTGCGGAGCGATCCACTTTAGTAGGGTCTTTGCCGGAGAATGCGCCGCCACCATGTGGACAAGCGCCACCGTAGGTATCGACAATAATTTTACGGCCAGTTAAGCCGCAATCGCCTTGCGGTCCCCCGATGACAAAACGTCCGGTCGGATTAATTAAAAACTTGGTGTCTTTCAGCCAGTCTTTTGGTAGTACTGGTTTGATAATTTCTTCAATGACGGCTTCGATAAAAGACGACTTCATCTTAGTGCCATCGCTTTGATCGGGGCTATGTTGTGTCGACAACACGACGGTATCAATGCTGTGCGGTTTGCCATCGACATAACGCATCGTGACCTGGCTCTTGGCATCTGGACGCAAGAACGGCAAGCGCCCATCTTTGCGCAACTGCGCCTGACGTTCGACCAAACGATGTGCATAGTAGATCGGTGCTGGCATCAGTTCAGGTGTTTCGTCGCAGGCATAACCAAACATCAATCCCTGATCACCGGCACCGGTGTTGAGATGATCGTCGCTGGCCTGATCCACGCCTTGCGCGATGTCATTCGATTGCTTGTCGTAAGCAACCAATACCGCGCAGCCTTTGTAGTCAATACCAAATTCAGTATTGTCATAGCCTATGCGTTTGATGGTGTCGCGTGCAACCTGAATGTAATCGACATGGGCATTGGTGGTAATTTCGCCTGCCAGAACAACTAAGCCAGTGTTGACCAATGTTTCAGCCGCCACGCGTGACAGCGGGTCTTGCTCAAAAATCGCATCGAGGATTGCATCGGAAATTTGATCGGCGACTTTGTCGGGATGTCCTTCAGAGACCGATTCAGAGGTGAAGAGAAAATCATTAGCCATCGCAGGCTCCTTGTAAAAAATGACCGTATTAAACATGCCGCAGTCGGAAAGAGAACCTGCGACGCTTTAGCGGAACTTGTATACCGCCTCGCAAGTTGTCTGTTAACTCGGCGGTTACTGCTTTACGTCATGAAAACAATTGTCAGTTTAATTTTTGCATTGATATCAATTTATTAGGATTGATATTGGTGCCGAGTTTAATTTTGCAATAGTCGTCACTAAGAATGTGATATTTTACGCCTCTTCTCTGCACTATGTCTAATTTGCCCGGGTTTGCCAAGGTTTTCCTGAACGAGTTTTGGGTTAGTGCTCATTTTTCTCATGCTGAGAGACATTATGCTCGTCGCTTTATTCCGATTTTTGTCGATTTTCCCATTGCCTGTTTTGCATGCCATTGGCGCCGCATTGGGCTGGCTGGTTTATCTTTTTTCCGGATCGTATCGCCGTCGTTTGCAAGCCAATATTACCCGCGCAGGTTTTACCACGCATATTTCTACCGCAGTGCGGGAGGCCGGAAAAAACGTCCTGGAACTTCCCTTCATCTGGTGCGCCAACCCGGAGCGGGTTTTGCGTACCGCATCGGTAGAAAATTGGGACATCGTGCAAGCGGCCTTAGATGCTAAAAAAGGTGTGATTTTACTCACGCCACATCTCGGCTGTTTTGAAATCATCGCCCAGGCTATCGCTGCCCGAACCCGTTTAACTGCCTTATATCGGCCGCCACGCAAAGCTGCGTTAAAACCCCTGATCGAAGGTGCAAGAGCGCGTGAGAATTTGATCTTGGCGCCTGCGAATTTATTGGGTGTCAGAACAATGGCAAAAGCCTTAAAAAAAGGGGAGGCGATTGGTCTGTTGCCAGATCAGGTACCACAGCAAGGTGAGGGCGTATGGGCCAGATTTTTTGGTAAGCCGGCGTACACCATGACCTTGTCGGCCAAATTACAAACGATGACAGGCGCACCGCTGATATTGACTTACGCAGAGCGCTTGTCGTTTGGACGTGGATATATCATTCGATTTGTCGCGTTTGATGAAGAGCTGACTGGTGATGCGACGGAGCAAGCACAAGCCATTAATGCGGCGATGGAGAAATTAATTGCGCATAGTCCAGCCCAATATTTCTGGAGTTATAACCGCTATAAAGTACCTGATGGGGTGAGCGGCCCCACCGATGCAAATACGATTTACAGGGACGTTGCATGAAATTGGTCTTGGGTTTCATGTGGTTGTTGCATTGGTTGCCTTTGCCGGTATTAGGACGTTTTGGGGATGCTGTCGGTGTGCTCCTTTTTCGCATCATCAAATCACGTCGTCATATCACTTTGACGAATCTGCGACTGTGTTTGCCGCACTTAAGCGAGGAAGAAAGAGTCAAACTCGCCCGGCAACATTTTCAGGCTTATGCACGCAGCGTATTGGAGCGCGGCATCTTGTGGTGGGCGTCAGAACAACGCTTAAAAAAGCTAATTCAGATTGATCCCGCAGTCCCTCTCGCCAGCATACAAGAAGGACCGACGATTTTGATGTGTCCGCATTTTGTCAGCCTAGATGTAGCTGGTGTGGCGGTCATGCTGGAGTCTTCTTTATGCTCCATTTATACCCAGCAGCGCAGCAAAGTATTTGATCAGGCCTTGCGCAAAGGTCGCTCGCGGTTTCGTCCGGTAAAACTATTTTCGCGTGCCGAGGGAGTCAAGCCTATCATCCGTGCGATGCGTGAAGGCCTGCCCTTTTTTATGCTGCCCGATATGGACTTCGGTCCTAAGGATGCTGAGTTTATTCCCTTCTTTGGCACACCTGCTGCGACCCTCACCGCAACCGCCAGAATTGCAGCGACGACCCACGCCAAAGTGATCCCCGTGATTGCAACAATGCTGCCTGATTATCAGGGTTGGAAAGTGACATTTCATCCCGCTTGGGAAAATTATCCTGGTGAAGATATGATTGCCGCAACCCGTTTTATGAACACGTTTATCGAAGCCGAAATCTTGAAAGCACCAGCGGAATATTTTTGGGCACACAAGCGTTTTAAAACCCGGCCTCCCGGCGAGTCTAGCATTTATTAATAGGACTACGCAAAAACGGAAAGCTACTCGCTGCCATTCACATGGAACCAGATCGCTTAATATAAAACATCAAGACCTCTCACCACAGAGACACTGAGGCACAGAGAAAATCATGAGAACAGCGAAATCTTGCCTTTCTCTTTCTTTGTTGTTCCTCTGTGCCTCTGTGGTGAGGGGTTTTGTTTTTTGCGTCAGTCCTAAATGAGCAGAATTTCAGCTTGAAATTTAACCCAGATTTTCCATTAGAACAGCGACAAGTGTGCCTTTGGCGGACTGACTGGCTAGACGCGACGACGCAAGCTGCATCTTGCTAGGAGGAGCAACAACGCCAGGCAGTTCGCCAAAGGTGCAATTGTCGCTGTAGCGCTCCCACTCAAATCGCGGTCGTGTTATCCCTCTGAAGACCGGACGCCGTCTGCGTTTTTTGCGCGTTTTTTGCGAAGTAGTTAGTAGCGGTCTAATGGGAAAGCTGGGTTCAAGCAGAAATCGGTACAACTTATTTATACGCAGTGTGGATTTGCTTAGTTCACGTTAGTTGACACGCACCTTCATCACATCCTACAATCGCGGCACAGGTGCTCTGGGGCGCCTGCCCGCACAAGAGGCTCTCACCCTGCAATCCATTCTTTTTTAATGTGATGAATCCAAGTTTCGTTTGACGTCAGCGGGTCGTCGATAAGCGAACAGGAGCCTTATCATGTTAATTCTCGTTTCCCAGTTTTACCTTACCACTGCTTTGTCACCATGCTCTGTACTGCGATTTTCTGAAACTATTTCAGGAGCATCGCTATGAATGCGCTGACGACAGAAATCAAGACCCGCGCCCGGCTGTTAATCAAGCTATTGCAAACCAATAATGTCGCCGCGACTAAACGTGCATTGTTGCTGAGCCGGCAGCACAACTGGACCTTGCCGGAGACATGGCAATTGCGACATTGTTTGAATCTGGCTGCCGCTGACGCAGGCTTTCAGCATTGGGAGCATGCGCGTGCTGTGCTCGGTGGAGAAGTCCAGACGGGAGATTTAAAGGATGATTTTGGTGACTTCTGGCATGGTAAAGAAGTTAGCGGCTACACCAATCATTGGTATGCCAGTTATGCAGAAGCGCAGTTGCAGTTGCAGTTGCAGTTGCAGTCAGACCCAGCATCGTATTTGCTACCTTACCGACTTCAGTTTATCGTCGTTAAAGCCGAGTATTTGCATGCCTTGGGTGTGAGTACGGATGCAGCATGGTGGCAGCCAATCGCAAACGATCTTGTTCTTGGTTATGGTTCGGCAAGCTGGCTGGCGCTATCGCAACAGCGACTACAAACTAGTCGCATCGAGCGTTTTAACGCAGCCTGGGATGCGCGACAAACGCTGTTGGATCTGGAGTCGACAGACGCAGAATCGCAGCGCGTAATACACACTTTTATCCAAAATAATCGCCTGACAAAAATCCCCGATCAACGTAAAAAGCGGCTCGTGATTTTGCGCTGGCTGGTCAATCAACTGCAAACTGAACGACGTTACGCAGAATCAGAAATCAATCAGTTTTTTCTACAATACCACGAAGACTACGCGACGTTGCGACGAGAAATGATTACCAATATGTTGATGAAGCGTGAGGATGGCGTGTACTGGCGTTTGTAGATTTTTAGACATAAGATAATATACTCCCAATTATTTTTAATAAATATGGCTTGATGCCCAGTAATTATATGGACATCTTAATATTACTAGAGGGGAGTATATTTTTTGTTTTTTGGTTAATTGAGTTACCGCTGAATCGGGTTGACAGGTTTCCAATGCCAAGTGACGCCGTTGGCAGCATCATCTCTGGTACCACCATGCAGATCCAGCGGCGTGGGTGCGATTGGCGTGATCGCTTCCACTTCGTTGTCGCTCTCGGGCGGTGCATCTTCATCGACGTCGATTTTCTTGGTACCAATACCGTTGGCCAGATAATGCGCTGCAATCGCCGCAGCAACTACCGGATCGCTGGAGGGAACTGTCAGCGAATTGATTAGTAGTTGTAGTTCGGCGTCGGCGGTATTAGTGGATGTGGTTACTGTGTTTGCTGTGTTTGCCGCATTTACTAGTTCTGCCGGAGTTTCTGCTTGATCGGTCAAGCCTGTCGTCAAGGTGGTAACCGTAGCCGGTGTCAGCGTCGTGTCCGTCACGACTGGGGTGCTGACGTCTGCCGGGGTGGCTGGAGCACTTGTTATCGATGCTTGCGTCGTGCTTGTTTGGGGCGCGGCGCTATTTGCTTTTGTTGATGTATCTGAAGTTGCGCCAGCGCTGGTGGATTCTTCAATTGCGCTCGCCAGTGCTACGTCTGCGAGTGTGCTTTGCAGGGCAGCATTACTTGCCGCTTCTTGCTCCACAGTTTGTGCTGAATATAAAGCAGTACTCGATTGCTGGTTACGCAAAGCCGATGCTGCGGCGAGCAACTGCTCAGTAATTTGTTGCTCAACCAGTAAAGGGTCGCTGCTAGCAATGCTAGCCAGCGTTGCCGCCGCAGTGTCACTGGTCCCTGCAAGACTTTGCGCCGCTGCTGATAAATCGACAATACTGGCTGTACCGACTGCATCAATTCCGTCCGATGATGGCAAAGCTTGAATAATGGTCGGGCTCAAGGGTATTGCGCTATCCACCGGCAGTGCGTCAGGCACCAATCCGACGGCTGGAGTGGCAGTCACGATGGGCGTGTTTGAAGCCGACGGATTTTGCACAATGGTCGGTAACACCAGAGGTGTAATTGTCGATAAAGGGGTCAGTGAGGTAACCATAAAATGATCATACGCCGTCTCTAGGCCGTAGTTTGTGTGTTGTCTCACATAAGGTCGTACCTTGCTTTAGCATCATTTGTTGGCTTGTAGATTGGTTATATCCTTCCTATTCAATTTGCGTTGGGTAACGTACAAAGAAATAAGTAGTTCCGTCGTATATTTAGCACTTACGCAAGACCGCCCCAGCTGCCTTGTAGCTCTTGGCTGTAACAAAGTACTAACGTCGTAGCCGCGCCTTGTTCGGACAATTTTGCGTAAGCCCTAGTATTGAAAATGCGTTGATGTTTTCAAACGCAAGATGGAATAGTTATCTCGTACCGATGTGACTGATGGGTAAACGTGTACTGCTATAAAAAAGACTTTATGAATACTGAGCTTCATTTTTTGGTGGTCAACGACGATCTGAATATGCGTCTGATTTTGATCGCCCTGTTAAAAGAAATCGGTTATACCCGCATCTCTGAAGCCCAGAATGGTGAAATGGCATTACGTGCCTTTAAGTCGGCAAAACTGTTAGGTTCTCCCATCGGTTTTGTGGTTACCGATTGCGCCATGCCATTGATGAACGGATTAGACCTGATACGCTCGATCAGGCAAAATCCAGAGACCAGTCAGCTCCCTATCTTTGATGTACACAGCGCAAGCAAATAAAGAAAATATTATGGCTGCGGCGCAAGCAGGTGCTGATGGCTATATCGTCCGGCCATTTAAGCTAATGAGTTTGCAAAAAAAATTAGAATCGATTTTATCCAGACGACAATTAGCGATCTTGGATTTACCGGGACAGAGCGTTGTTCAGCAGTTCACGCACGACCAAGATAAGCAGATGCCATAATTTTTTTGCGGCACGCTAAATGTGTTGTTCCTCGCATATGTACATCGCGCACATCACGCACGTCGTGCATAATTTACGCATGGCATGTATCGTTTCCAAACGCATTACAACAAGGAGCATGCTCCGGTGTCCGTCTTCATTGTTCCTATCACATTGCCAGAATTGACCGAGTTAGCTCAGTCACACAACCCTGGCGATTTGCAGTATGCATTTGCAGAGGACGCACTACCTCCGGCATTTGTTGCCGCGCGGGCCTTAACGCAAATTAGTGAGGGACAATCGGAACAATGGTGCCGGGTTTTTTATATTGTCAAAGAACCGGACAATATGATTATCGGAAGCTGTGGATTTAAGAGCGAACTCAAACAAGGGTCGGTAGAAATCGGCTATAGCATTTCTACCAATTACCGTGGCCAAGGTGCGGCAACAACCGCGATCCGACAGTTGGTCGACGATGCATTTAGTATGGGGGCAGCGCAAGTCGTCGCTGAAATCCTTCCCGATAATCTTGCCTCTGCTCGCGTTGTACAAAAACTCCATTTCAAGTGCGTGGGACCTCAGTTGGATACAGAAAATGAACTAGTAGATTTATGGGTTTTGCAGCGTCAGTGATGATATTCACGACGCCTTAAATGACGATGCCTTAAGCCCAGTTTTCCATTGGAACAGCGACAAGTTATCTACTCATACTGCTGTGGCGTTATTCCTCTTAAGGCCGCACGCCATCTGCTTTTCTACGAAGTGATAACGGTCGAATGGGATATCCGGGTTTAATTCATGCCATCTGATGCAGATGGATATTACGCCGGATTTCCTGTCCGCCAGTCAAGTCACCCGACGCCAATGACCTGATGCGCAATGGCGATATACAAAGGGATTCCCAAAAAAATATTCAGTGGAAAAGTGATGCCCAGCGACATACCCAAATACAGCGAGGGATTGGCTTCGGGGATGGTGTAGCGTAATACCGCAGGTACCGCGATATACGATGCGCTGGCAGCCAATACCATCAACAAACTGGCGTCGCCTGCGGGTAGTTTCAGCAAGCATGCCAGACCCAAAGCTAATGCCGCATGACATAGCGGCGTGACGATGGCATAGGCGATAATCCATGGCGATTGGCCTTTGATTTCAGGTAATTTACGCGCTGCCATCAAACCCATATCGAGCAAGAAAAAGGCGAGCATGCCTTTAAATAAATCGCCCGAAAAAGGTCGCATGGCAGCCTTGCCGCTCTCGCCTGAAATAATTCCCACCACCATCGAACCGAGCAATAGTAACTGCGCGCCGTCGGTCAACGATTCGTGCAGCACCTTGCTGAGCGAGGTTGGATGGGGCGAACCGCTAGCCGATTTTTTTCGCAAGGTATTAGCAAAGATCACTGCCATGATAATTGCGGGGGACTCCATCAGCGCCATCGCCGCTGCCATATGACCGCCATAGGCCAGATGATGGTTTTCCAGATACTGCACGGCGGTGATAAATGTCACTGCACTCACCGATCCATAAGTGGCCGCGATCGCGGCAGCGTCATAGTGATTGATAAAGCGTTTTAGCAATTGATAGCCAAGCGCTGGTACCAGCACCGCCAGCAAGATTGCGCATCCAAGGCTGCTGACAATTTGGGGCGTCAGTCCCGAATGCGCTAACGCAAATCCGCCTTTTAAACCTAATGCCATTAACAGATAGAGCGATAAAAAGCGTGAGAGCTGAGGCGGGATATCTAAATTGGATTTGATCATGCCGGCAAAAATACCAAAGGCAAAAAATAAGATCGCGGGGTCTAAGATGCTTTGCATAAGAGTATGTGAGTAGTTGGACTGGGCGCATCTTATGTGGAATAATTCATCAGGTAAAATCAATTTATTTAGCATTAACCATAATCAAAACTAGATGAACGTCACATTCCGGCAACTCAACTTATTTTTATCTCTCGCTGAATTGAAGAGCATTACCGCGACTGCCAGAGCTTTTCATGTGACGCAGCCAACGGTTTCTATGCAGCTGCGGGAATTAACCGACGCGGTTGGTCTGCCGCTGTATGAAGTCATCGGCAAGCGATTGTCGCTGACCCCGGCGGGGGAAGAATTGGCGAAATCCGCGCGCATGATGGTGGATGAGCTGTCCTCATATGAGCAGCGGATTGATGCGATGAAGGGGCTGACGCGAGGCCGCTTGCGGGTTGCTGTGGTCAGTACGGCAAAATATTTTATTCCCCGTCTGCTAGGTGCGTTTTGTGAGCAATATCCAGAAATTGACATCGCTTTAGAGGTGTTAAACCGTGACGGCGTCGTGCAGCGATTGCGCGATAACCGTGATGACCTCTACATCATGTCTATGCCGCCGACCGACATTGATATTGATCAGCAAGTGTTTCTGCCTAATCTGTTAGAAGTGATCGCACCAGCGACGCATCGTCTGGTACAACAGAACCATATCCAGCTTGCTGAATTGGCGACAGAACGATTTATTTTGCGTGAGCAAGGTTCGGGAACACGGTTAGCCTGTGATCGATTTTTTGCCGCGCAACATTTTCAGCCGCAAGTTCGTCTGGAGCTGGGTAGCAACGAGGCGATCAAACAGGCGGTCGCCGGTGGCATGGGCATCTCTGTCGTATCGCGTAACGCTTTAGGCGAGGCGTTGATTGATGACGCTCTGCGTGTGCTTAAGGTAGAAGGTTTTCCTATCCATGCCAACTGGTATATCGTGACTTTGCATGGCAAGCGTTTATCACCGATTGCCTCTGCGTTTCTGGCTTATTTAGCGACTTATGCTGAAGCGAAAGCAGAATAATTACTCTTTGCTTATTAAATACTCCCTATAGGTATATTTAAATTGTCCAAGTAATCGTTGGGCAATAAGTCTATTTTATAAATTTCATAGGGGAGTATATTTATTTGTGGTAAATCGACAGACAAAAAAAGAGCGTACTATTCAAAGAATATACGCCCGAAGTTGGAGCACCTGATTGTCAATCTGAGTTTAACTGACGAGTTCGATCTCACCTTCAAGTAAGGTGTTTGCTGGCAAAGCGTCAAGTTGCTTGAGCTTGTCGTAGTAAGGTGCAAAATCGGGTGCCGTACCCTCAAACAATTCTTGGAAACTGTTAATGACAAAATAGGTTTCCTGATACGAATCGATTTTGTACAAGGTGCGCAGACAGCGTTGTATGTCCAGATGAATATGATGGGAACTGGTATTCGGTTTCAGGCAAAATTCCACCTCGCCACCCGAAGATAAAATCCCGGCGCCATAAATGCGCACGCCTTCCGCTGTGTTGATCAGGCCAAATTCCACCGTGTACCAATACAGCCGTGCTAGATAATCCAGCCCGCCTAAGTCCATCGCCTTTAAACCGCCTTTGCCATATAACTGCATGTAGTCGGCAAACACCGGATTGAATAGCATAGGCACATGGCCGAAGTAATCATGGAATACGTCCGGCTCAACAATGTAGTTAAATTCTTCCGGTGTACGCAGCCACACTGTGACCGGAAAACGGCGATTGGCCAGATGCTCAAAAAATGACAACTCAGGTATCAGACCGGGTACCGCAACGATGCGCCAGCCGGTCGCTTTAAATAATTCTTCTGAGGTTTGTTCAAAGTTGGGGATGCCATTGGCCGCATCCATTTTATTCAAGGCATCGATAAATTCATTGCAGGCACGACCGGGCAATAGAGCCGCCTGACGTTGATACAGTTTGCGCCACAGATCATGCTCAGCTTCGGTGTAGGCATCCCAGTCTTGCTGCACAACATAGCGCGTATCGGCCAGACTGTAGTCGCCACGCAGCACGGCGCCATAGGATTTTTCAGCCACGGTAGCCAAAAATTCTTCTCTAGTAACGCTCGCAGTTGCAGTTGCTGTCAACATGATTTTTCCTCTTCTTTGAAAGACAAAAAGGCTAACAGAACATCGCTGACTATCCTGTTAGCCTTTGCAAACCAAGCGTGCAATCTGGTTTGATGTAGCTTGGCGCTTACGCTGGTGCTGTGTCGTCTTTGAGCACGCCGCGGCGTATCTGATCAAGTTCAATTGATTCAAACAGAGCGCGGAAATTACCTTCACCAAAACCCTGATCACCTTTACGCTGGATGATTTCAAAGAAGATTGGGCCGATCACGGTCGTCGTAAAAATCTGCAATAACAGTTCGCGTTTATTCTCGCTGCTATGGCCATCGACCAAGATACGCAGCTTGCGCAATTCTTCCAGGTTCTCACCATGGTTAGGCAAACGACGGTCGATCAGATCGTAATAGGTTTCGATCGTGTCTTGGAACACGACGCCATCGTTTTTCATATCGGCGACGGTTTTGTACACATTGTCTGTACCCATCGCAATATGTTGTACGCCTTCACCGTGGTACAGATCTAGGTATTCCGCGATTTGGGATTTGTCATCCGATGATTCATTGATAGGAATACGGATTTTGCCGCAAGGGGAGGTCATTGCTTTGGATTTTAAACCGGTGTGCTTACCGGCGATATCGAAGTAACGGACTTCACGGAAATTGAACAGGCTTTCGTAATAATCAGCCCATTCTTTCATACGGCCACGGTGGACGTTGTGCGTCAAATGATCGATGTAGGTCAGGCCATTGCCAACCGGATGTTGATCCGCGCCCGGGATGGCGACAAAGTCTGCGTCGTAAATGCTGATGTTACCGATAGTGCCCGGTTGCGCGCCATCTTTGCCATGCCAGCGGTCAACAAAATAGATCAGAGAATCACCGATGCCTTTGATAGCTGGAATGTTCAGTTCCATCGGGCCAGTTTTATTGTCGAAACCCCATGCGCCGAGCTCCAATGCGCGTTTATACGCTGCGTTGGCATCTTTAACACGGAAGGCAAACGCACAAACAGATGGACCATGTTTGCGGGCAAAACGCTGGGCAAATGAATCTGGCTCGGCGTTGATGATGAAGTTGACGCCGCCTTGGCGATACAGCGTGACATCTTTGGTGCGGTGTTTGGCGATGGCGGTAAAGCCCATACGTTCAAATAATTCGCCGACTTCTTTTGGCTCGGTTGCGGCGTATTCGATAAATTCAAATCCGTCAGTACCCATCGGGTTGTCCCAAGGCTGGAATTCCATGCTTGTCTCCTAAATTTAAGTCGTCAAAAAATAATACAGTTGTCCGCGCAAAGTGAGTGAGTTGATTCGTCAGTTGATTCAATTGAATCTATCAATTCTTTAAAACACACCGCAGGCGCTGGAAGGCGGCAATCAAGGTCATCCAATCGAGCGATTTTTTGACACAGATTAAGATCTCAGTATAGTCCGCCAATCACGCCATTAAATTGCAAAATTACCCAATAAATTTCTTTTTTAAGCAATAATATTGCTGATATTGATTAATTATTGGCAGACTATGACGACAGTTCCATTGGATAAAATTGACCGTAAGATTCTGGCGATCTTGCAGGCCGACGGACGATTGACTAATCAAGAGGTGGCTGAGCGCGTTAATTTGTCACCATCGCCTTGCCTGCGGCGCATCAAGCGGCTGGAGGACAGCGGCGTGATCCGCAAGTATGTCGCACTGCTAGAGCCCGCCAAAATTGGCTTGGGTTTGCTCGCCTATGTCAATGTCCGGCTAGAAAAGCATAACGACGCGCCGGGTAAAGGCGCATCCCGCTCACCGCGTAATGATTTTGCCGCATCGGTAGATCAGTGGCCAGAAATCGTCGCTTGCTATGCGATGACGGGAGAGATGGATTATTTGCTCAGAGTCCATGTCGAGAATATGGATCACTTTTCCCGTTTTATGATGGAAACGCTATTACGACATCCGGCGGTATTGGATGTAAAGTCGAGCTTTGCTTTGCAGCAGATTAAAGATACGACTGCCTTGCCTGTGCTTAGTGTTTAGTGCAGCGTGAGGGGTGCAAACCATCGCGTAATTCCACTCATGTTTTAAGTTACCTGCAAGTTAGCGGCGAAGCTCAACAAACGCCATCGGCTCCCATTCGCGCATCGCAAGTAATAATCCATTGCCACGACGTTTGGGCAAAGGTGAAGATAAACTTTCTTGATGCAACTCTGCAAATTTCAAACGTAGTTGTCTCAGTTCGCTTTGCATTTTTGTGATGGCATTTTCGGTCAGCATGGCGCTTGAGAAACTCAGAGTTTCATCGCTTTCTAAAAAAGGACTGTTCAAAAAATCGGTTAAACCTTGCTCTTGGAAGTAACGTTTAATAGGTCCGTTTGCAAGCCAGTCAAAGTCACGTGCGACGTTCAGACGAATGCGATTACCTGGCAATAAGGCGATGAGTTGTAAACGATCTAGTCGTAATAGCTTTTGCAGACACTCCGTCTCAGTCAATTGATATCTACCTACGATATCGTTTAGGCTCCAGTGGTTGAGCGCACACACAGCAACTAACAGCAACTTGGGATCGGAGATCAATTCTTTTTCTTGCGCATCGCTGAGCGTTCTTAGTCGCGGCTCGGTCGCGCTAGCCTCTTGCGCTAATTCTGCCAAGGTAAAGCCGAGCAGATTACTAAGCTGCACCAGGCGATCAACTGGGAAGCGTCCTGAAGTAAAAAGCCGCTTAATACTAGGCTCCGACAAGTTAAAAGCGATCGCCACATCTTTATAAGTTTTACCTTGCAGTCGTAACTGTTTTTTGAGCGTCGCGACCAATTGCTTTACTTCTGTCATTGGGTTTTTGCCTTCGTTTGAATTTAGTTTTAGCTTAGTTTGAGCTTATATTGAGTATTGATATTTGATGCTTAGTTTAATAAAAATCAGAACTATTTTAAAGAAGGTATCATTTTATTCGAGACAGGGGCAAGCTTCTGATGAATCAACATTCATCAATCAGGGGGCTTACTTTGAGGCGCATTTTTATTTGCTTGCCATTTTTATTCACTACTTTATGTGGCGTTTTACTCATTGCACATGGCCCAATCGAGCAGCTGGCGCATTATCACGAGTTTGCCGATCTATCGGATTTTCTTGGTGTGCCGCATGCAGCCGATGTTTTTTCTAACCTTGGTTTCGCTGTCGTTGCCATTTGGGGCATGTATCGTTTGTGGCCAATGCGAAAACACGCAAGTATCGAAGCAGGTTGGATTGGTTATCGATTATTTTTAGCAGGTTTGCTATTGACGGCATTGGGCTCGGGCTTTTACCACCTTGCCCCCGATAATGCGCGCTTGCTATGGGATCGCTTACCGATTGCATTCGCCTGCGCTGGATTGCTTTCTGCGGTGAGAGCGGAGAATGTGCCAAACGTAAATCGCAAAACAGATGCAAATGTACTCGTTCTCTTTGCTATTTTTAGCGTCGCATGGTGGTACGTCACTGACGCATACGGTGCTGGAGATTTGCGTCCATATTTGTTTTTGCAAGGATTGCCGCTGATATTAATTCCGCTTTGGCAAACGATTTATCGGGCGCCTAAATCGGATCGTATTGCTTTTGGTGGCGCCTTGCTTTTATATATCCTTGCGAAGGTGACAGAAATATACGATCACGACATCTTTCAGCTAGGTAGTGTTATTAGCGGCCATACAATGAAGCATCTTTTGGCCAGCATTGCTGCCGGTGTTTTAGTGGGGCGCTTGGTACAGAGAATAAAGACCCATGCGGCTCAAGACGATAGCTTGTGCTGAGGCGTATTTTTACAGATGTGATAAGTGAGTGCTGCGGCTATACAAAACGATAGATACTCTGTGGGTAACACGGCTTCTTCTGCAAAGACAATGCGGCGGTTACCCTCAAAGACGAAATCATTTGGAAACAATGTACGGAAGCTGTCGATCAGAGTTGTATGGCACTTGAAGTACATCGCATATTTTGACGGATAAGCAGCCTTCCATGCGATGCGGATTGTGCTGCCACTTTTGCTGGCGCTGGTCAGATACGCAGGTTCGCCCCATTTCAGCGTTTCTTCGATCTTACCCACACCTTCAGTCGCAGCCGCCGTCGATAAAATAAGATCTCTCAGCAACAAGAGCTTTTGGCGGATTGGTAGCGGTTAGCTTTCAAATATTTTTGCTACCGCCGGATCTTTAATTGGATACATATTGAGTAGATATCAGGTGTGATTGCTACTCAGACTGTTGATGTCAGGCTAGCGTAGCCTGCCCAACATGCATCTCACGAGAACTTGGTAAAAAGCGGGCGATCGTTGCGAGCAAATCATTTTCATCAACTGGTTTCCCCAGATAAGTATCGCAACCTGCCCAAGCGCCGCGGAATTTATCAAATGCAGAAGATTTGCTGCTCAGCATCACTACAGCGGTGTTTTTAGTTGACGGGTTGGCTTTGATATGTTTACAGACCTTATAGCCGTCAATGCCAGGCATCATAATATCGAGAAAAATACAGGTATATTTTTTAATCTCGGCCATCGCAATTGCTTGCTCGCCGTTCTCGGCATAATCCACATCAAAATGAAACGGCGCTAATTTGATGCGCATAAATGCCCGGACGGTAGCGCTGTCATCGACGACTAAAACGGATTCAACAGGCTTTTTAGGAGCGGCGATTGGGGACTCTGGCGCCAATTTTTTATCGATGTTGCGACGGTAGGTTTGCCCATCCCAATGTTGGTTGATGTTTTGTGTGCGGCGGTTACGTTCTAACAGCGCCGCTTGCATCAAATCATCTAACTGCCCAAACAAACGCATCCAATGTATCGGTTTTTGTATGAGCGGCCAACTGGCAGTTTCTGTTGCAGTGCGCCCAATCAGTACTGCTGGCGCATGGATGCTAGGAGAGCGTTTCTCTAATTGTTGTATTGCTTCGGCATTATCAGTATTCACCAGGTAAATATCAGCGCGGTCATGCTCGCTGCTTGGTTCTGCGTAACAGAATGAACGTCTTCCCGTTAGGCGGAACGTAGAGGACAGCATGGTTTTTTCCGCATCAGAAAATCCTAACATTTCAAGGATAAAGCGGTGTTTCTCTGTTTCCATTGTCTCCGCTGGTAATGTCTGATTCATGATAGATGCCGACCCCAAGTTTTACATGTCAATAAGTTATTAATTAAATAATAACACAAGCCTTTGATTCAGATATCGCTTTGTCGTTTATTTTCAACAAGTTACAGTTTTTAGTGTAGCCCATGAGGTCATCGTTTACTAGATAGTGCTAGAGGAATGTAATGATTAAATAATAATTTTCTGTGCTGAATTTATATGATAGTAGTTCGATTAATTATTAAGAATCGATTAGCGTACTAGCTCATATAAAAGGAGTAACAATGTGTTCGTTAGCCTAAGTTACATAGGCAGTGCTAATTGTCGTATGGGGTGAGTTTCAAGTTCCTCGATTTGCGAGCAGAGGTGCTGCAGATAATAATGATCAAGCTCAAGGTTGCTCGGGAAGGTGTAGTACGAGTGTCAGAAATTTGTCAGAAAGACATAAAAAAAGCTTCCCTAGAGAAGCTAATTTTTATTAAATTCAATCGTATCTTATTGATTTGATTGTAATTGTTCTTGGTGGCCCGGGGCGGAATCGAACCACCGACACAAGGATTTTCAATCCTCTGCTCTACCGACTGAGCTACCAGGCCAAGACGAAGAATTATAGTGACCTGTCTGGCATTACGCAAGCTTTTTATGAAAAACATTGCCTGTCTTCGGCGGTTTGGCTTTCGTTGCGTCAATCAACTCTCAACTTAGCCTGCCGTATAATGGGGTGATTATTTTCCTTGGTTGTAAGGTGTAAAACAGCTATGTCCATAGAATCAAATCACAGTGATGTTTGCATTATCGGTAACGGTGCTGTAGGCAAAGCGGCGGCTTTGGGCTTGTCTCAGATAGGGTTGCGAGTCAGTTTGCTGTCCGCTCAAGCTGAATCTTCCGTGCCGCCTAAGGCGATTGTAAAATCAGATTCTGCGGATATTTTTGATCGTTGGGATGTGCGGGTTTATGCGTTAAACCATGTTGCCCATGACTTGCTTGACGGCTTAAAAGTTTGGGCTGCGTTTGATCAAGAGCGTGTGGTGCAGGTTGATGCCATGCAGATTTTTGGTGGTAGTACTGTTGCGGATGGCAAGCTGGGGTTTGACGCTTATGGCGCTCATGTTGATGAATTGGCGTGGATTGTTGAGGATAAAAATCTCAATCAGGCACTCGATAATGCCATGAAATTTGCACAAAATCTAACGCAGATAGTGGGGCGGGCTTCTAGGGTTAACGTGACTGAAAACTTCGCCTCAATCGAGTTAGAAAATGGTAGGCAGTTAACCACATCCTTGCTGATCGGTGCCGATGGTGCGCAATCTTGGGTACGAGGGCAAGCGGAAATCGGGCTGGGCTATCGCCCCTATGGGCAACAAGGTGTGGTTACAAATTTTGCTTGTGAAAAACCGCACAGAGGCGTTGCACATCAATGGTTTTTAGAAGAGCTTGGTATTATTGCCTTGTTGCCGTTGCCCGGACATCGAGTTTCGCTCGTGTGGTCCGCTCCTGATAGTTTGGCTGCGCAAATTTTAAGTGAGCCCTTAGCTGCATTGGCCGATAGGTTGGCGCCATTTTGTGGTTCTCTGCTTGGTAAATTAACGCCGCTTGAGCCACAAAATTGCAAGGCATTTCCGTTAAGTTTGGTACGGCCACATTGTATGATCGCGCCGAGGCTGGCATTGATTGGTGATGCCGCTCATGTGGTGCATCCGATGGCGGGTCAAGGTATGAATTTAGGTTTTGGTGATGTCGCTGCTTTGGTCAAGTTGTTGGCGCAGTCAGATTGTGGTCGTGATTTGCCTTTTGATTGCGGTGACACTCGTGTCTTGCGAGCTTATCAGCGTGCGCGAAGGGAAGAGGTCTTGATGATGCAATTAATGACGGACAATTTGTCCCGTTTATTCGCCACCAATGTGACACCGCTGCGGATTGCGCGCAACTTGGGAATGAACTTGCTGGACCGTTTGCCTGTCTTGAAAAGAAAACTAATTTCCCACGCAATGGGGCGTTAATTGTCGCGCGCCTTTTTTATAGATTGATATTTAATATGTTACGTATGAAGATAAGTATGAAAAAAATAGTTGCTGCTTTATTGTTAATGCCGATAGCCTTCGCGCTTGCAGAAACCAAGGACGAGCTTGCAGTCAGAAAATTGGTTGTGCCGCGTTTAGGGCTTGGCGCCAAAGTAGATTCTGTTACCAAAACCCCCTATGCAGGTTTGTTTGAAGTACGTATTGGTAGCGATATTATTTACACTGATCAAAAAGCCGAATATTTGTTTTTTGGTGATGTTGTAGATGCCCGTACCTCCAACAATTACACCAAAGCGCGGGTAGAAGATTTAAGCCGCGTGAAGTTTTCGGATCTGCCATTGGAATCTGCTGCCAAGATGGTTAAAGGTGATGGCAAACGTGTAATTGCTATCTTTGAAGATCCGAACTGTGGTTATTGCAAACGCTTCCGCCAGACTTTGCAAGGTGTGAATAATGTGACGGTTTATACTTTTATGTATAACATTTTGTCCGAAGATTCTAGCGTCAAATCCAAAAACATCTGGTGCTCTGCCGATCGCAACAAAGCCTGGGATGAGTGGATGTTAAATGGCAAAGCAGCCCCAGCAGCGGCTGAAAACTGCATGACGCCAAACGAAAAAATTCTTGAGCTCGGTAAAAAAATGCGCGTCACTGGCACACCCACTATTATCTTTAGCGATGGCACCCGCATCCCTGGTGCAGTTGATGCCAAAGGTCTGGAAGCAAAATTCGCCAGCATTAAATAACTTATCAAAAAAATCAACAATGACTAGCATTGCAAGCCGCGCACAAGACTGGCGTGGCTTGTTGCTCGCTGCCGGCAAAGGGAGTCGTTTTGATCCCGCTGGCAACCAGAACAAGCTCTTGCAAATTACCGCTAACGGCCAACTCGTTGCCGAAAACAGTGCACGCAATTTACTCGCCGTATTACCCGATAGTTTAGCGATACTCTGCGCAACCAGTTCTATCAACACCCTAGAGTTACTCTCTTCTACCTTACAAAAAACCGGCTGTATGCTGACTGTCTGTGCTAATGCAGAGCAGGGAATGGCTGCGTCATTAGTACATGGATTGCAGCAAAGTGCAGATTATGCTGGCTGGATTATCGCCTTGGCCGATATGCCGTATGTCAAGCCAGATTCAATCAAAAAATTACTGCAGGCAATGCAAGCAGGTGTCGATATGGGCATCTTGGTTTATCAAGGTCAACGCGGTAATCCGGTTGGATTCTCCAGAAAATATTTAGACCAGCTATTAGCTTTAAGTGGCGATCAAGGTGCTCGCAAATTATTGCAGCAACATCTGGTGACAGAGATCGCGGTAGATGATCCGGGCATATTGCGTGATATTGATGTGCCAGAGGACTTGGCGAAACCGATATAAATCTAGCGTAAGTAGAGCTTAGGGTATTAGAGTAGCGCAACTAGATCTTGATGCTGCTTATGTTTCAAAAATAAATATACTCCCCGTTTCTGCACCAAACTAATTTACGGTGCTTTTTGCGGCAAGCACAGCGTGAAGTGTGCACCCGTGTCCAAGCTGCTATGGATGCTGATGCGTCCACCCAGCACACCTGTTACCAGGTTGTACACGATATAAAGCCCCAGTCCACTGCCGCCTTGCCCTAGTTTGGTCGTAAAAAAAGGGTCAAACAAATGCACCTGAGTTTCTGCCGTCATGCCTTGTCCGTTATCGTGATAATCCACTATAACTTCTTCATTCAGCAATTGCGCTTTAATAAAAATATGTCCTTTTTCTATATGCTCAAATCCATGCAGTAAAGAGTTGGAAATCAAATTAGTAATGATCTGTTCTATCGGGCCAGGGTAACTATCAAGTTGAATTTTTTCCGGGATATCGATATCGACAACATGACTCGTGCGTTTTAGCATCGGCAGCAGCGTTGTCATTACCTCTTGTACGGTTGATTCCAGATCAAACGAACGGCGCCGGGCACTCGATTGATCCACTGCGACTTGTTTAAAATCAGAAATTAGCTTGGCGCTGCGAATTGCATTGTGCTCTATCATCTTGCCCGCTTCATGCATGTGCGTGGCGGACTGTATTGCCTCACTTTTTCGTAATCCGCCGCCATTGAGTTTATCTAAAAAGCTACTGGTTTCGTCTTTGAGCGTGGATGCGATTGTGACGATATTGCCGATCGGTGTATTCAGTTCATGAGCAATGCCCGCAACCAGATTCCCCAGTGCCGCGAGCTTTTCAGATTGGATTAAATGCTTCATCGCTTGCTGTAATTCTTCGGTACGTTCTAGTACTCGACTCTCTAGCGCAAGGTTTAATTGTTCTAATGCGATTTTGGTTTTTTCTAGTTCGGTAATATCTAAAATCGCACCGATCATTCCATCAACAATACCAAATTGGTTTTTATATACTGCACGGTGAAAGATCACATGTTTTGGTTCGTTAAAATAGTTGTCAATGTTTAATTGAAAAACTTGTTTTTCATACTTCTTGTATAGCTCTTGATCTTTCTCCTCATACAGCTTGACTCGGTTAGGCTCTAGCCAGTCAGTCATTTTTTTATTAATAATTTTTTCCCGGGTGAGTCCCGTCATCGTGATGAACGCGTCATTACAACCCAGATAGATACCATCTTTATTTTTGTAGAAAATAGGGATCGGCATTGCGTCTAATAAGGCTTCGAGAAAATTTCTCTCTTTTAAAATCGCTTCTTCGGCGGCTTTACGTTCTGTGATATCGGTGATATTGCAACGGATGAGTCGAGTATTTTGCGGACTTGGCAGCCTCACCAGATGTAGCTCACATGGGAATTTTGTACCATCAGAGCGCACGCACTTCCATTCAAAACGAAGGTCTGGTCCAATCAACGATTCATTAAAATAACCAACGATCGTACTCGTCATATCCTTTCCATCATTATCTTTAGTCGAGACGAGTTTGATCGGGCTAAGCTTTAGCAAATCTGAGTGCTGGTAGCGAAAAAGTTGTAACGCATTACGATTGACATCGATAAAGCGATTCTTGTCAGCGTCTAAAACCAGCATCGCCTCCGGCGCGTGATCTATCAGGGTTCTGTACGTCGCCTCGCTATTACGCAAGGCGATTTCAGCTAGTTTGCGCTCGGTCATATCGGTTAGTGTTTCTAAGGCGCCAATCATCTGACCATCTTCATCCAACAAAGGCACCGCAGTGAACTGTAGCCATTTTCCAGTATCACCAACAACGTCAATCAGCTTTAAAAAAGCTTCCGTTTCGATGCCACCGATCACGACTTTGCTGTGTAAAACTGGGTTCTTATAATGTGTTTGGATCTCAGCCATCGTCGCATTATTCAGCACAAAGTCAGCCAGACATGGCCGTGGTTCCACATAAAATCCTCGCCATGTGTGATCTGATCCGACAATCTCGGTCGCGTTGGTATTCGTCATTTGCTCCAGCAAGGTGTTCCATTGCGTCACTTTATGGTTTTTGTCAATAGTGAATAAGGCAATCGGCAGATTTTTATAGGTCCGCTGCATTTGTTGTTCTATTGCGTTAGCGCGGGCGACAGCGAGTTTGCGCTCCGTGATATCTCTGGCGGAAGCCACTGATCGCTGCTTTCCTTCCAGCTCTTCTATGTGTAATGACACCTCTACCCAAAACAGATGACCATCAGCATGTTTGGCATGCCATTCAAATAATTGTGGACCTTCATTAATCGCTTTTGCTAACCAGTAGACCGCTTCTGCTTCTGTATATGGTGCGACATCAGAACTGGTATTTTTGATGTTGAGCGCGGCTACGTCTTCTGCTGCAAATCCATATAGCTCAGTAAAGCGGTGGTTGACATCAATTAACTTACCGGTTTCCATCTCTCGGACAACAATCGCCTCACTACTAAAGTTGAATAGCTCACGATAATTGCGTTCACTTTTTTGTAGTTCTCGTTGGCTGCGTTTTTTAGTTTGCAGCACAAATAGAAGCAAAATAAGCATCACTAAAAAGCCAACTATTAACGGCACTGTGATGCTGAAAAAAAGTGGTGCCGGCTCCGTAATTGATGGGATTTTGTGGTGGCTAGAATTGCTACTAATTAAGGCACTATCCACGCTATTAGTGCTTGGTTTGGTCGCGTTAGTAATGGAATTTTGAGCCGAGAATAGTGGGGTTGACCGGAGATTTTTTAGACTTGGCAAGCTGTCAATCTTGGCATTAAGATGGGCGTATTTGCCTAAAGTGAACACCATGCTTTGGTTGACTTCAGCTGCCTCAGTGTGATGTGAGTGCAGCGCAAAAAAAATAAAATACAGTATAAATTTTGCCGTCCAGGATGTGACGAGCCTCGTTTGCCATACACTTTCACAGCGCGTGTGGAGCATGTCGGGATTGTTGAGTAGGGCCATTTTTGCCTAGAATTAGACAGTCTGAGCTAAGACCGCAGAGATTATTTAATGGGATATTTTTCTCGCTGATCGGATCATCAATATACCTAAAAAGGACGACATTCGGTATTTTTAAGATTGAATTAGTTGTTTTTAAAAAAATTGGACTAATTTCTTTCTTATGCTTATGACCAAATATATCTAATGTCGGCGATTCCTCATAAAATATTGGCTAACGGTAATTGATGGGTAATCCGAGTATTGCCGAAACAGCAGCATTGATAAATGGTGACAAAAAAACTAAAGAAGAACGCAAAAAAAATGGATATTCCAAACAAGCAGCTTGTGAACAAACTGGGTTTCGCTGGCCTCATTCCCTTTTGTTTGTTGAGCTTGGCATGCTGGATTGTGCATCCCGACTGGTTAGGTTATTTCATCAAAGCTCAGCTATCGTATGGCGTTGCGATTTTGTCTTTTTTGGGCGGTTTGCACTGGGGCATTGCTTTAATGTCGAAAAATTTAAATCCTGTCGATACCCGCAAAGCCTTGTTGTGGGGCGTTATCCCTTCCATGATTGCCTGGTGTTCTATGGTAAATGTTGGCGTTGGTTTTTTAGTCCAAATTATTGGTTTTGTGGTCGCCTATCAGTTCGACAAGCAGCTCTATCTTCGTTATGAGCTACCCACATGGTTTATCGCATTACGCTTAAAATTAACAGGTGTTGTGATTGCCGCACTTGCTTTTACTTTTATTGCGGCAAATATACGCTGAAAAAATAAGTAGCGACAAAACCAGTAGCGATGTCAGGAAGATAATGCCAATAAGAAATATAATTAAAAATAGGATCGTTGTGAAGAATAAAGAATCCACATCAGCAAGCGCAATCAAGTACAGCATTGTCCCCAAAGATTTAGCTGGTCATCTATACCAAGTCAGCCTGCAAATCAGTCAGCCTGATCCTGCGGGGCAGATTGTGATGTTACCCGCCTGGATACCCGGTAGCTATATGGTGCGTGAATTCTCGCGCAATATTGTGCAACTGCAAGCAAATAGCGCAGGTAAAAAAATCGCAGTCAAAAAGCTCGATAAACATACTTGGCAAGCCGCCGCGTGTGATGGCGTCTTGACCTTGGAGTACGAGGTCTATGCATGGGATTTGTCGGTCCGTGCAGCGCATCTGGATCAGCAACATGGTTTTTACAACGGCACTAGCGTATTTTTGCAGGTGCTGGGACAAGAGATGTCGCCGCATATTGTGGACATCCAGCGAGCTGATGATGCCGCTTGCAAGACCTGGCGCGTTGCCACATCGCTCCCTGAATTAACAGCAAAACGCTACGGCTTTGGTACTTATATCGCCGCCAACTATGACGAGCTGATTGATCATCCGGTAGAGATGGGCAATTTTGCTTTGGCAAGTTTTGAGGCGCATGGTGTGCCGCATGATTTTGTCGTGACAGGCACCGTACCCAATATCGATTTGCAACGCATCACCGTAGACTTAAAAAAAATCTGCGAAACTCAAATTGTTTTTTTTGAGCCCAAGACCAAACGTGCACCGATGGATCGCTATGTGTTTATGACCATGGCTGTTGGTGACGGTTATGGCGGTCTTGAGCATCGCGCATCGACTGCGCTGATTTGCAATCGTAGCGATTTGCCAGCTAAACACCAGATCGAAATAACTGATGGCTATCAAAATTTTTTGGGTCTGTGCAGCCACGAATATTTCCATACCTGGAATGTCAAACGTATTAAGCCCGCAGCATTTGCCCACTACGATTTACGGCAAGAAAATTATACCAGCCTGCTATGGCTGTTTGAGGGTTTTACCAGCTATTACGATGATCTGATGTTGGTACGTTCTGGTTTAATCAGCGAGGCTAGTTACTTTAAGCTGGTTTCGAAAACCATCAACATGGTCCTGCGAGGATCGGGTCGTAAAAAACAAAGCGTGGCTGAATCCAGTTTTGACGCCTGGACCAAATATTATCGCCAAGATGAGAATTCACCTAACGCGATTGTCAGCTATTACACCAAAGGTTCTCTGGTCGGGTTGGCACTCGATCTGACAATCCGTACCGAGACTGCGGGGAAAAAATCGTTGGACGATTTGATGCGCGCGCTATGGCAAAAATTTGGACGTGATTTCTATCAAAATACAGCGTTAAGTCGGCAACAAGGTCTGGGCGAAAACGAGATCGAGGCGATCATACAACAAGCAACTGGCGTCAATGCCAAGCGCTTCTTAGATCGTTACGTGCGCGGTACGGAAGATTTGCCGCTATCTAAATTATTTGAAGATTTTGGGATCGTCCTGAACGATGGCAGCAAGTCTGCAAAAATAGTCAAACCGGTGCTGGGTGTACGTACCGGCAAAGATGGCAATGACTGCAAACTAGTTAATGTGTATGAAGGTCGCGCTGCACACCGTGCAGGATTGTCCGCAGGAGATGTGCTGATCGCCATCAACGGTTTGCGGGTCAGCGCCGCCGATGCCTCAGATGGTCTGACGAATGCACTGAGTCGCTACACAGTTGGCGACATCGTGCAATTACATGTATTCCGCCGTGACGAGCTAATGCTGGTCCAGGCTAAGTTGCAGTCAGATGATGTACCAGCCTTAGCACTGGCTTTGCAAGAGCACAGCAAAGCTGTATTGCAGATAAAACGACCTAGCTATCAGCGCGTAGTTAGGGCGTAATGCTTGCTATTAAATTATATACTGGGTGGTAGTACATGCTTGATAAGGAAAAAGATCAATATTTATTTGGAGGGCGGATTCAGTTACGAAGAGCAACGGGAGGTAAGTTTTAGGGGGAGTATATCCAAATTATAAAAAACCTCAAACGGCGTTCGATAGCC